>NZ_JAJCXD010000084.1:0-33526 GCF_021056305.1 Actinokineospora sp. PR83 | reverse complement strand
CACTGGCGGACCGCTGAGCACCGCGGCCGCGGCGTTCGCCCCCGCCGCCCGCCACCCCGGGCGCGGGGGCGTCGACCAGCTCGGCGGCCTGGCCCGCGACCTGCGCGTCACCGCCCGCCGCCTGGCCCGCGCCGGACTCATCACCCCCCGCTCGATCACCACCGGCCCGGCCGTGGCCGCCCTCGTGCTCGCCCTCGCCGGGCTCGTCGCCGAGATCGCCGCCTGGCAGACCACCCGCCACCGGCCCGCCGCCGCCCACCGCGCCACCGCCACCGCCGCCGCGCTGACCGCCTACGGCACCGCCCTGCCCCACCCACCACCGCCGACCGCCCCACCACCGCCCACCACGGCCGCCGCGAACCGGCCCGGGGGACACCGGGCGCCGGCCCGATCCGCCCCCGTGCAGGGTGTCCCCCGCGGCCGGAGGCGCTGACCCGCCTCGCCGAGCGCGGGACCCGGGGGCTGGTGGATCCGCCTGTCGGGTGGCACCGTGTCCGGGTGAGGACATGCCCGGACTGCCATGGGTCGGGGTTGCAGGACCCGCCGGAGGACGAGGCCGACGACGACGGCAGCCCCCGCGGCACCTGCTCGACGTGCGGCGGGATCGGAGACGTGCTGTGAGCGCAAGCCCATCGGAACCCGTCGAGCCCGTTCCCGCCGAGCACGGGAAGTCCGCGTGCTCGCGCTGCCGCGACACCGGCATCATGCGCTGGCGGCAGGCGGTCGCCCTCGACGACGGTGGGTTCGCCCAGCGCGAGATGACCCACCCGTGCACCTGCCAGGCCGCCCGCGACGCCGGTGTCTGGCGCCACCCCGCCGCCGAGGCCGAGCGGGTCGTGGGTCACGGCGCCGCCGCACAGCACGTCCCGCCCGGGCTCGCCGCGCTCCTGGCCGCCCTCATGCCCCCCGGCGCCACCCCCACCTGACCGGGGACTGGTCAGCCCCCGCTCGATCGCCACCGGCCTCGTGTGCGTGGACACCGATCGCCCACCGACGCGGCGCCGCTGGACGACCCCGTGCGGTCGCGGCACAGATCCGGCCCTGCGTCCGAAAGGGTGAACACAGGCGGACTGGACAAAGTGTCCTGTCGATTGGATTCACGGGTCCTAGCCTTCGCGGTCATGACGAGCACCCGCTCCGGTGGCGACCGTGACCAGGCACCCGATCCGGATCCGTCGGGCGGCAGCCGTGCCCGGCCTGCTGGTCGCGGGACAGGGAGGCCAGACACGCAGCGGTCGGCGGACGGGGCCGGTTCACGGGTCCCCGAGCGGGTCGACAACCGGGCGGTGGGGATGTTCCGCACCGTGCTGCAGGTCGGGGCGGTGGGTGGGGACGTGCACCTGCACCCGCCGCGGCGAGGTGCCACGGCCATGGTGATCGCGGTGTGGGTGCCCGCGCTGATCGCGGTCTGCTCGCTGCTGCCCGCAGACTCGGTGCGCCAGGCCGCGCCCGCGCCGTCACCACCGCCGTCAGCCTCGACCGCGCCGACCGCGCCCGGCACCACGACCGCGACGACGCCGGTGCAGCCGGTGCGGAACCGCACGGTCGTGGTCCGCACGCCCGGAGACCCGGTGACCGCCCTGGACGGGCTCAGGATCGACGTCGACACCGCCGGGTTCACCTCCACCCACGACGGCAGCGTGCGTTGCGGTGGGGGCGGTGACGGCCCCGGCGGTGGGGGGTGCGGTGCCGTCGCCGGGGGTTCGTCGGGGGCCAGCGTCGTCGGGGTGATCGACTTCAGCGTTCTGACGCCGACGCTGAGCTGCACGGTCAGCAGCGTCCACATCAACGAGTCCGCCGTCGTGGTCGAACTGGACGGCACCTGGAGCAGGATCGTGGTCGCGGCCATCGGCCCCAACGACGCCGACGGGGCCCTGCCGATCACCTTCGACGTCTCCCGGGGCCGTGGTGCGCCCGTCCCGACAAGCCCCAAAGTCTGCGTGCTCGGCTGAGCCGCGCGGACCGATCGGCCCGCGCTCTGCGCCCCCTGGACGGCGACGTCGTGGCGGAGCTCAGGCGGCGGTGTGCACGCGGGTGGTGTCGGCGAAGGTCAACAGGCCGCGCGGGGGCAGCGAGGTCTCCAGGGTGTAGTCGCCGAAGCGGACGATGTAGATGTCCTCGCGGTCCTCGTCGGTGCCGGTGGAGTCGATGAGGTCACCGACGACGCCCTCGGCGCCGGGGCGCAGGGTGACCCGCTCGTGCTCGGCGGGGGGGTGCGTGGCACCGGCTGAGACGGCCGCGACGTAGGAGTCGGTCAGCAGGTCGTCGAGTACCGGCCCTGACCAGCGCACGGGGCGACCACTGTGCGGGCCGGGGGCCGGGGGTTGTCTCATGTCCGGGAGTATCCCGCGTCACCCGCAGGAGGCCAAGGGCACCGGCGGGCTTGTCGTGGTGAACTCGAACCCGGTGCCGTCCGGGTTGACCCCGGCCACGCGCACCCAGGTGCGCCAGGTGCCCGCCCGGCAGGGGGCGTTCAGGTCGATCGCGGCCAGCGGGGTGTCGACCTGGTCCAGCAGCCGGTCGCGGCCCTGGCGCACCCACAGGCCTGCGACCTGGATCTGCAGCACCGCGTGCACCAGCACCTGCCGCGGGATGGGCAGGCACGTCACCACCACGGTGTCGACGACCAGGCCGTCGCGCACGTGGATCCCGTCGTAGGACACCCTGCTCGACTGCCCCGACCCACCCGGGTCACCCATCGTTCGTCCCGCCTGCCGCCGGCCATCGGAGGTGGCCGAGGGCCACTTGTTGTGATCGCGCACTGTAGTCGGATCCCGGAGCGGGTTCGGGACTCAGTGGATGGGGGTGCGGGGCGGTCGCAGATCAGTCCGAACATGCTGCCGACTCGACCGTCCCGGTGGGCGACAACGCGCGCCGGTCCCCATAACCGCTGATCAGATGGTGGCAGACGGTGAGCGCCGGCCGCCGCGAACGGCCCGCACCCTCACCGCCCAGGCCCGGCGGTGGGCAGTTCGGTGTCTGCGGTCAGCGCCCCAGCCGGGCGCCCACGGGGATGGTCGCGGCCGTGTCGCGGTCCCACCGGTAGCACCCGGCGGCGGAGTCCTGGCCGAGGTCGACCAGCACCAAGCGGTCGAGGACGTGCCGGGCGCGGCCCGGCACGTCGTTGATGATCGCGGTGTCGGCGGCCGGGTCGTCGGCGATGCCGTAGGCGGTGCACCCGATCCAGCACGGCCCCAAGGTCGACGAGCACCTGGCGCTCGATGCCGTCGGCGGTCAGGGTGGGGTGGCGATCCACGTACCGGGGAAGTCGTCGGTGGTGGGCCGTTCCTCCAGCGCGTAGGACGGCACGAGCTGGTCGTGCACCCACAGCGGTGGGCGGCCGTCGGCGAACCGGATCGGGTAGGTCACCACACCCAGCCAGTCCCCCTGGTAGGTGGGCACCCACCGGGCCATGAGTCCCGGGGCGCGGCCGCTGAGGTCGATCCCGGCCGCGTTGAGGTGCTGCGGCTGACCGGGGCCTCGGTGGACGAGCCGATCCAGCAGCACCCACACCGGCCTACGCGCCCGGCTCAGGCCGTGCAGCCGGTCGACCAGCTCCCCGCCCACACCCTCCGTCCGCCCGATCTCCTCCACCCACACCACCGTAACCGGGAAGAGGAGGGGCAGGGCAGGGCGCACGGAATTTTTTATCGTTATTTACGTCGATCCAAACTTGAGTATATCGAATAAACCAAGGCGCCTGCGGCGGTGACCACGAAAAGGGGAGACCAGGTCAATTCCTGGGCACTCTCGCCAGAACCTTGAAGACTGCTATAGACAACCAACCCCGCCAGAGAGGCAATCGGAACAAACAAGGTTATCGCATCTTTGATTCGACGATTCGGGGGAGAGGGGTCGGTTGTTACCTTGACGTTTGCCAGGGGTGCGGTCACAGAGAGGACCGGGTAGGCGTCAAGCAGTACGTCAAGGTGGATGCGCTGGTCGCCGGGGATGATGGCCGGTTCGATGATCAGCGCTGACCCGTCGATGCTCACCACAGGTCGGGGAAGGTTCTCCCTTTTGGTGGTTGACTCGTTGCGAACAAGTTCCAGAATGGGGGTGTCGAGGTCGATGCGGATCGGCCCGACGAAATCGCCAGGGACGATGTCTTTCCGTCCCCGGGCGGATACTTTCACCCGCACGATGTGCGGGTGCATGAGTGGGGCGCCTTTGAAAGTGACCTGGATGCCGTCGGCGCGTGTGGTCAGCAATGGCGCGTCGAAGTCGACCCATACGGCGAGTTGGCGTTTCGGGTTGGCCGACCGCCACGCGACCCACCCGCCCGCGCCGCCCAGAAGCACGGCGACGACGATGCCGATGATGGTCCAGAAGGTGCCGGAGGCGTAGAAGGGGACAGCCTCCGGCGCTTGCGCCCAGTTCATCGGGTGATCAAACCAGGTGCGGCCCGCCGGCCAGCGGGCCGGGACGCCGGAGCAGGTGCTTTCCGTTGATCGTTGCGGTAGACCGGGGGGACGGCGTCCACGAGCAGAAGGGCAGTGCCGGTGGAGGAGATCGCGATCGTCGACCGTGTCCAGGTCGACATCGAGGGGCTGGGCAAGCTCGACGGTCATGTGGCCATCGCACCGGCCCGCCCGCTGGAGGCCCTGTACACGACCAAGGGCGGCGGGTCGCTGGTCAAGCCCGTGCACGCCTTCACCGCCACCGGGCATCCGCTGGTGCTCGATGTCGAGAGGAAGGTGTTGGTGCCGGCATCGCGTGTCCTGACCCCCGGCACCGTCTACCACGGGATCGCCGACGCCGAGGAACCGTTGAGCGGCCCGTTCACCCCCGCGCCGCGGGGAATGGTCGCGGTCCTCAGCGGCGGTGAGCGGATGCCGGTGGTGTTCTACGACCGCCACGGGCGGGCGGTGCTCATCGGGGAGGGCCCCCACCGCGAGCTCTACCTGGCCAACGAGGAGAGCGACCTGGTGCGCATCGAGGGACCCACCCCACCCGCAGAGGTCGATCACACCGAGACACCCTGAGCACCCATGGGGATGATCTCGGCGGGATCTGGTGTTGGTCCTCCCGTGCGAGGTCGGGGCCTCACTGCTCGTTGGGGCGCACCTCGAATCGGACCGCTGCGGGGTTCCCGCCTGCCTGCACCCACTGTTGGGCCTCATCCAGTGCCGGACGCGCGACGTCCATCAACTTGGTGACCTGGTCGGGCGTCAGGCCCTTGGCGGCCATCCGGGCGCCGAACGCGGCGGCGTGAGCGAGTTCGTCCTTTGGGGGCATGGCAACGTCCTTTCCGAGGAAATGGGCTGTGAGCTGCGGTTTCAGTCGGCGGATTCGGTCTCGGCGAGCTTCCGCAGCTGCAGCGTCGTGTCGGCGAGCCGGTTCAGCAGAGCCTCGCCGCCCTCCACTTCGGGGCGGGTTGCGACGAACCGCTGTATGTCCGATGACAGGTGCGCCACCAGGTTGTGTGCCACCTCTGCACTCTTCTTACTGCTCCAGTCGGTCATGTGGGTCCTCTCGGTCACCGTGGCACCAACCACGCTACATGCAGTTATGTTGTAAGACAATGCATTACAGATTTGAGTTGTATGTTAACTTAATTGGGACAGCATGGTGGAGTGGTCGTCCGTGTGGTGACCGAGGAGGTCACGGCTCCCGGGTGTGAACGGGCGGCGTTGGTGCCGTTCGGCGCGCGTGGGGGGCGCGGCGGCGTCGAGGGCGTCGAGCAGGTCGAGCAGGGCACGCCGGTGCGGGTGCTGCGGGTGCGGCCACAGCTCGACATCGGCGACCAGGCGACGGGCGGGGGCCAAGGTGGGACGCACCGCCCGCCACCCGCCGTCGGGGTCGGCGTGCTCCAGGCGGCGGGCGTCGTCGCGGGCGGCGGCGGGCAGGGCGGTGCCCTGCCCGCGCAGGGCGTCGGCGGCGTCGTGGCAGGCCCGCGCCCACTGCGCGGCGTGCTCACGCATCCATCCCAGGGTCCTGGTGTGCTCGTCGAGGGAACCCAACTGCTTGCCCAGGGCGCTGCGCGACAGGCCGATCTCGGTGCTCAGCGACGCCATCCCGAAGCCGTCGATGACGGCTTGGGCGGCGTCGGCGCGCTGGCAGTCGAGCACCAGCTCGGCCACCAGCCCTCGGATGCTCTGTGCGGCCAACTGCCGCGCCCGCGGGTCGGCACCATGGGCACTGCCGGTGAGCAGCGCGTCCTGCAACCGCCGGTAGAGGGCGCCCACCGCGGCACGGGCGTCGTCGACGACCCCGGCGGTGTCGAGCACCGGCGGCCTGCCGGGGCCCGGCCGGTGTTCGAGCCACAGGTCGACCAGCACCCCGTTGCGGCCCGCCTCGAGGAGGTGGCGCACCACCTCCTCCGCCTCACCGAGCGAAGTCGAGTCCGGGTCCATGCCGCTGCCCTCCAGCACGAAGTCGGCCACCTCCCAGGCCTGGCCCTCGACCTCGGCGTCGACCCCGAACTCGGTGTCCGCGACGACCTCGGCCAGCGCGGACACCGGGGGCGCCGCGCCGTCGCGCAGCATCCGGTGCGCCGCCGCGGCGACCGCGGCCCGCACCGTCACCGCCCGCTCGTAGCGCACCTCGACCAGGTCATCGCCCGGCACGCCCAAGCGCCGCCCGGCCGCCGCCACGGCCGCGGCCAGGGTCGGCGCGGTCGGCCCGTCCACCCACGACAGCGTCCACACCCCCGGGACGCTCAGGTCCTCGGCGTCCACCTCGACACCGGTGTTCGCCCCGGCCTCGTGGGCCACCGCCCTGATCCGACTCGACCGGCTCACCGCACCCCCTAGGTTGATACATTTTGTATCAACCTAGGGGGTGCGGTGGTTACGCGACCAGTCCCGGCGCCACCGGAGCGAAGACGACAACCGCTGACCGTCCGCCGCGGGCTGATCCACCCCTGACCGCAGGGGGCGTCAACGACCAACGCCAGTCCCCTGACCAGTACAAAGGGCCGACACGGCCGTACCCCAGTCCCTATACTCGACGGGCTACGCCCGTCGTATATGTCCGGAGTCGGCCGTGACGGTGAGCGACGCGGGCTTCTCGTCCGGCGGCGAGGGTGGTTCAGCGGCGGCGTGAGACGCGGTCGCGGTCGTTCTGCCAGCGGCCCAGCGCCGCGGCGCTGACCTTGGCGTAGCGGGCGACGGAGGCGACGTTGGTGTGCGCCCGGACAGCGCCATCAGCATCGCCGCCGATGCCCCTCCACCTCCGACTGGACAGGCGCAGGAGGCGGTGCGGTACCTGTGCGACGCAGGCCGCAACGGCGTGCTGGTCGACCTGCGGCTCGATCTCAACCGGCGAGGTCGTTCCAGCCGGTCATGTCCAAGGGGCTCTCGGACGTGGTGGTCCCGCCGCCGAGGGTGGTGATGACGCGGTGGGGTGTCGCGGCGGCTCGGCGGCGCCAGCACGTGGACAAGGCACACGGCCCGTCGATACGCGGGTGCATCGACGGACGGAAGACGAAGTCCGGTGCCACCGGCTGCCGATATCAACTCCATCGGACCTGATCACGCACCGTGCTTCGCACGGCGTCGGGGGCGAACAGGCCCGTCGTGTCGCTTTTCTGCTGAACCTCGGATGTGTTGCACGCGCCGCGGGGGCTTGTGCCACAACAGGGTGAACGCGGCACTGGCGACGGCGAAGGGGGTGATGGCGGGTGGAGGCGGACTTCGCGGACTTCTTCCGCCACGCCTACCCGAAGACGGTGGTGGTGCTGTGCCAGATGGGGTTCAGCCTCGCGGCTGCGGAGGACGCGGCCGCCGAGGCGATGACCTCGTTGTTGACCACGTCGGTGGAGATCACCAACCCGCTGGCCTGGGCGATGAAGACCGCGATCCGGCACGCCTCCCGTGCCGCCCGCCGGGACCGGCTGGGCAGGCAGAAGGCGGAGTTGGCGGCCCGCCGCGACCGCCGCGACGTCGAGGAGATCGACACCGACCGGCTCAACGAGCTCGACGAGGTGGCCCTGGGATTGCTGAGACGGTTGACGCCCGTGCGCAGGCAGGTGATCACCTTGTACTACCAGGGGTTCGAGACCTATGAGATCGCCGAGATCCTCGAGATCAAGGAAGCCACCATCCGCTCGCACCGCCGCCACGCCAAGAAGCAGTTCGCCGGGTTCGCCGACGAGCTGCACGCGGAGGTTCGGGGCGAGTTCGAGGAGTTCTTCACCCTGCTGCTGACCGAGGAGGTGACCACCGATGATCAACAGCTCCGTGACCTCGGCCGATTCAGATGTCGGTGAGGTGATGCAGGAGGTGGGTCGCGGCGTCGCCGCGTCGATCACACCGCGTCTCGATGTGGACGCTGCCCTGCGCGATGTGCAGGCAGCCGCGGCCGCGCGGTTGACCACCCTCTCGACCGCGCGCGCGCGCGTGGCGGCGACCACGCCACCCACGGTGCCGGGCCCTCAGGGCCACGATGCCGGTGCGCGTGGTTGTGTGGCCGTGGCGGTCAGGGAGCAGCAGAAGACCGCCCTGCCGCAGCCGACGTCGGGGCCGAGCCGGGTCGATGTGGAGTTCGCCCGCCTCACCAGCACGACCTTCGACGAGTTGGTCACCTTGTCCCGGCGCGGCGACAAGGAGGCACTGTCCGCCCTGTTCGCCTGGCTGGGGCCGCCGATCACCCGCTACTGCCGGGCCCACATCGGCCGTAGCGGCTCGGCGTTCACCGCCGCCGACGACCTCGCCCAGGAGACGATGATCGCGGTCTTGAGGGCATTGCCCTCCTTCCGGGGCGGCCGCCAGGAGTTTTTGCCCTTCGTCTTCGGCATCGCCGCGCACAAGCTCGCCGAGCACCAACGCCATCGCGGCAACGACCGCGCCGACTCGGTGGCGGCCGTCCCGGACGTCGTCGATGACGAACCGGGCCCCGAACAAACTGTCCTTCGACGGGAGATGCGGAATCGCATGGACAGGCTGCTGGCCATCCTCACCCCCCGCCAGCGCGAGATCATCGTGCTGCGCGTGGTCGTCGGCTTCTCCGCGGCTGAGACCGCCAATGTCATCGGCCTCAGCGCGGCGGCGGTCCGCATCTGTCAACACCGTGCGATGAATCGTCTGCGCAAGGCCCTTGTCGACGCCGCCGTGGACGGCGTGCTCACCTGGATCCAGAGCTGAGCAGCGCGCCCAGGCTCAGCACGGGAAGTCGAGCCTGATCCGACGCCCACGCATGTCGCCGATGGCGTCGGTGGGGCGGCACCCGGTCGGACGGACACGAGAAGGCCCCGGGAACCACGAGGGTTCCCGGGGCCTTTCACGTGATGGTGGGGGCCCGGGCCAACGGGCGTTCCCACCTCCCCAGTGCTCGACTGCATCCCAATAGCGCGGGCGTCCAGGGGCTTGGTCGTTTCCGACCCTGCGAGGCAACTCTACGTCAGTCCACGGTGTCCAACGACTCCAAGTGGGCGTTGAGCAGGCACGATGGTCATTGGACACCGATGGACGGGGGTGTGTCCAATCGTGTTCGTGTCCATCACCGGGGGCGCTGGACGCCCCATGAACACCCCCGTTGGACAGCTGGGAACCCCGGCGCCGCGCCATGGGACACCGGGGGATCAGCCGGGGTCGGGACTCGCTGGACGGAAGTTTCCCGCCGTTCGCCGTACGGTTTCTCCTTCGCTTGTACGGAGTGCCCGGGGCACGGGAGAATGGTCTGTGTTGGCCCCGGTCCACACCGGGACGACCGTGCTCGAAGGCCAAATCGGTCACGGTTTCGAGATCCACAGCCTCGACTGCATCCCAAGCAATGCGCGGTGCCCGCGACGCGGCGCCGCCCGGACCCCGACATAGGGCATCAGCCCCGGGGTGGTGCCCGGCGACCCCGCCGGGCGCCGCCCCGGGGCGTCGCCCGCACAGGATCCGAGCGGCACCCGCCCGGGCCCGCCCCATCGGCCACCACGGTGGCCAGGGACGGAGACCCCCGGTGACCAAGAACCCGCGGTGCCCACACCACGGCACCCACTGCCCACCCCACCCCGCGCCCCCGGATCCGGCCACGGCGGCCGGGACAGTGACCGCCCCGATCGTCGCGGCCCGGCCCGCCGAGACCGGGTGGACCTGGACCAGCGTGGTCCTGGTCCTGGCCCTGGCCGCGATGTCCTTCACCTGCCTGATCGTGCTGCTCGGCATGGGCCAGGACGTGCCCACCGCCCTGGTCGTGATCACCGCGGTGCTCGGCGTGGTCGGCGTGCTGGTGTGGCCCACCAAGAAGGGCGCCTTCGGGCGCAGGCTCGCCCGTGCGCTGATCGCCTTCCTCAATGACGAGCAGGACACCCGATGAGCACCACACCGGCCCTGGTGCCCGACCCCGACGACGGGCTGCCGATTACCGCGGCGACCGAAGCCGAGTTCCTGGCGCTGCTGCGCGCCATCCTCACCCGCTCCGGACGCACCGCGGGCCAGGTGGCCACCTACACCGGCATGCCTAGAAGCACCGCCTACCGCTACGTCTCGGAGAAGAACACCAGCCTGCCCAAGGACCCCGAACAGCTCCGCGCGTTCGCCCAGGCCTGCAGGCTGCCCTCCGAACATGTCGAGGAGTTGCTCGCCACCTGGCAACACCTGCGCGAACAGGCCACGGCGCTCGAGGCCACCACATCCGACGGGGTCGTCGACGCCGAGATCGTCGACGACCCCCCTCCTGTCCGGCACCCGGAGAACGCCGCATGGCGCCGTTCTCCCGACAGTGCCACCGGGAACATCGAGGGGGTCACCGGCGGCGTCGTCGTCGGCGGGGTGGTGCACGGTGACGTCCACATCGCCTACACCCACCGCGACCTCCACCGTGACGACCCCGACACGGATCGGGTCGTCATTGCGAACATGCTCCTTGGGGAGGATGACGACCAGCCGAACGAGCGCGCGTCCTCGAAGCCGGAGGACACTCCCGGCGGCGAGACCCGATTTCTGATCCGCCTGCTGAGCGATCGACGATGGGTCTTGCACCTGAGCCTGCTGCTCAGCCTGTTCGGCATGATCCTCTTCGGGCTCATCGCCGTCTTCACCCAGGTGACAAGCGTGTTCACGCCCGCGCTGTTCATGGTCGTCGTGTTCGCCGGGATCATTTGCATCCTGCTCAGCCAACTCCTCCGACAACGCTAGACGTACCCCGCACGGCAGCGCCCGCTTCCCGGACTCGGGGGAAGCGGGCGCTGCCGTGCGGGGGCCATCAGGTCCCTCGCCTCTTCACGTGGGCCGGTCGACGGCGGGCCGTGCCGGTTCACCGGGGGTCGTCCGAATGTGCAGCTGTCTCATGTCGTCTTCGGCACAGCACGCGAGCGCGGTGCTGGCGGTTGCCGTTCGGACCCTCGGAAGAAGGCGTCGAGTGTGGGTTCTCCGGGTCGCAGCGATGTGATGGCGTCGCGCTGGATCTGGTAGGAGTTGCGCCCGCGGCGGAACTCGAACGCGTCGCTGGGGACGTGGCGGGTGGAGGTCTTGATCAGCCCCAGCTCGGTGAGCGCGCGGGCGCCCTTGAGCCGGGTGTCCTCGGACAGCCCGTAGCGGTCCTCCGCCATCGCGGGGCTCAGCCACACCCAGGGCATCTCCTTGATTGCCCTGCCGTTCTCCAACCAGAGCACGAGCAGCATGACCACCGCGGGACCGTTGTCGAGCGCGGCGATCCACCCGTTGGTCCACAACTGGCTGGGAAGCTGGAGGTAGAGGTGTTGTGCCGCTTGAGCCGGCTTGGACTTCAGGCGGGTGTAGGCCGCACCGGGAAGCTCGTAGCGCTGGCCGGTGCCGGTCTCGTTCATCAGGTGGATCACCGCGTCCCGGCCGCGAGAGCTCTCCAACTGGATGAGCTGGTGGTGGTCGAGCCAGCCCAACGCGTTGCGGATCCGCCTGGCACCGGCGGTGTCCGGCTCGGCTAGGCCGAGCAGCGCGGCCCACGATCGGTGCGGGTAGGTCAGGGTGGGGTCGTCGCGTGCCGCCCACAGCAGCGACAGCAGCAGACGGAGCCGGACATCTCCACCCGTGATTCCGCGACCGCCCGTCGCGCCGCGCAGCAAGGCGACGGCTGGTGGAGGCGGGGCAGTCGGCTTCGTGCGTTGGACGAAGCCGTACCGCACCGGGGCGGTGCGCTTGGCCTGGCGTGCGAACTTCTTCGCAATCTCCACCGGATCGGGCGCTGTCGACACCGAAACCGCAGGTGAAGGTTCCATGGGACCTCTCTTGCCGACGCGGATATGGGTGCAGGCCCCCCAACTTCGACAGACGCGGGTTGAGCGGTCGCTTCTATAACGTAGTACCTGCTGGGTCAGTAGTATCAACCGACGCTGGGCTGAGTGTTCAAGACCGTCGAAAACGTCGTGAACGCCGTTAAAGCCAGTTTAGTCCACGCTGGATCAGTAGTTTCCATGTACTTGAAAGGGTGCTAGCCTCATCTCAGCAGGACGGGGAGCCGCTCATTTCCGGCGAACGCCCTGTAGGCGGCTGGCTGGACGTCCAATGCCCTCGCGGTCAATATCTGACGAGGAGCCATCGGCCAAGGTCGGCCGCCGCGAACAGGGCCCGCGTCGCGACGCGGGCCCTGTTCGCGTTCGGTCGCTACGGTGCTGGCGGCTTGGGCCAAGAGGGGTGCTGTGCGACGCAAACCGGTCCACTATTCCGCGAGGTAGGCAGCCACCGTGTACGCCGCGCTGCGGTCGAGGTTGTGTCGGGAGTGGTCGTAGCGGCGGGTGGTGCGCGGGTCGCGGTGCCGGGCGTAGTCCTGGGCCTCGCGCATGCCGACCCCGGCCTCGAGGGCGGCGGTGATCGCGGTGTGCCGCAGGGAGTGCGGGGAGAGCTGTTCCCAGGAGGCGATCCCGGCGGTCTTGGCCAGGCGGCGGACCAGCTCCCAGACCTGGCTCTGGGTCATCCGCTTGCCGGTGCGGGTGGCCACCAACGGCCCCGACAGCGCCGCCACCGGCACACCGGCCGCCTCGGCGCGCTCGGCGAGGTAGTCCTCGATCGCGGCGCCGGTGGGCGGGGTGATCGCGACCTTGGCCTTGCGCCCACCCTTGCCCATGATTCCCAGGATCCGGTGCCCGCGGTCGTGCCCGAGATCGGCGATGTCCGCCGCGGCGAGCTCGTCGACGCGCAGCGCGTTGTGCAGCAGCAGCTTGATCACCACCCGGCTGCGCAACCTTTGCGCCCCGGCGTCGGCCTCCGACGCCGCGATCAGCGCCCGCCCCTCCTCCCGCGACAGCCCGACGGTGGCGGTGTGGTCCGGATCCACCACCGGCCGCTCCACCCCGACCACCGGGTTGCCGCCGACCAGGTCGTGCTTGGCCAGGTACCGGTAGAAGGAGGAGACCCCGGACAACCGGCGCCGGGTCGTGGAGGACTCCGCGGCGTCGGCCAGGCCGCTCACCCACAGGTCCACATGCACCCGCCCGGCGCCCAGCACGTCGACCCCACGCTGCTCGCACCAGCCCAACCAGGCGCGCACGTCCTGCAGGTAGGCCCGCCTCGTCCGCGCCGAGCGCAGGCTCGACAACCACGCCGACACCAACAACCGCTCCCGCTCCCCCAGCTCGACGACCGTGGGGAACTCCGCAGTCGCCCGGGCGAGCAACTCGGCGGTGACCGCGCCCGACCCGGCCACCACCGGCGGCCCGGCCGGGACCACGACCGCGGCGGTGCTCTGGGACTTCTCGGTGTCGGTGCCCGTGGAGGACAGGAACATGGTGGTCACCGTAGCCGGCCCGCCCGACAGCAGCAGCGGCTGCAGATCAGCGGTCGCGACGCTCACGGCGGTAGTCGCGAAAATGATCACACCACCAGAGCGCGCGCAGCGCGTTGTGCACAACATCTCGACAGGCAGGCAGCAGCACCGGTCCCGTCTCGCGGGAAAGGTCCGCCCCCGCGAGTTCGGGGAAGGCGGACCCGTTGGTGAACGGCCTCGCAGGAACAGCGTGCGCACGGGCGGGGTGCCTGTTTCGTTGTGGTCGATCCACTTCCCGGCGGGAATGCCTGCGGGGATCATGGGCCGGTACACCCTACGAACGAGAGGGGTGGGCGGGCCGTCGTTGCAGCGTCGGCCCGCCGCTGAGGTTTCGTCCGGACCACAGGAGCGAGTACACCTCCCGGTCACCCACCGGGTGACCGGGTTCCAGTGTGGTTGCCGACCTGCCGCTTTGGCCAGGAAAGGGCCTTGCATGTCGCCTCCTCACCCAGGATGCAAAGTCTCTGACCTGCTGAAACGCCGCCAAGGTAGACGGAAGGTCGCCCAGATCACCCGGATGCGGCCCGGGCCAGCGCTGCTCGGCGGCGTGCGGCGGCATCGGGCTCCTCCTCCCGGACGGGGCCAGGGGGCAGAAGGCGGTGTGCAACGAAGCGGGGATTTCGGAAAGACACCCGCAACGCCCAAGCCTGCTGCGACGCCTGTAGTGGAGCAAGACTGAATCCGTCACCACCGCCCGACCCGGGGTTGCAGCCCCGGTCGGGACGCCGTCGGCCGGTGGCGGCACGGGACACGAGTCCGGACCCAAGCAAGGGAGCGCAGTGATGATGAACAGGACGAGCGTGTGGCCGATCCCGCGACCGGGGATCAGGCCGAGGGTGATCATCCTGGTGATCATCCTGGTGGGGATGGTCGGGTCGGTGCTGGCGGGGTTGTCCCCGGAGACGGCGGTGGCGTTGATCAGCAGCGGGGCGTTGCTGGCCGCGGAGACCGCCACCCGGCTGCTGGGCCCGGCCCCGGGGACGCGCAGATGACCGACAACCTGGCCGGAGCCGACGAGCCGACCCAGTCCATGCCCTCCCCACCTCCCCCCACGCACCGCACACCACCCGCCGCGAGCGCACCGGCGCCGCGGTTGACCACGGAGGAGCACGCCGAGCAGGTCCAGTTGTTCGGCGCCGAGTTGCTGCGGTTGCGCACCGAGCAGACACCGCGCCTGACCCTGGAGCAGCTCTCGAAGCGGGCGTCGTACTCCCCCGCCCAGCTCTCGCGGGCCGCCAAGGGGGACCGGTTGCCCACCTGGCCGCTCGCCGAGGCATACATCCGCGGCTGCGCACAAGACCAGGACCCCGCCGAACTCGATGCCGAACTCCTGCGGTGGCGGGCCCGATGGGACTCACTGGCGATGAACCCGGTGGGGCCCATCTCTGCGCAAGACCCGGTGGGGCCCATCTCTGTGCGAGACCCGGTGGGACCCATCATCGCGGGCGAGGCGGGCAGTCCCACCACTGATCCGGTGAACCCGGGCATCAGCGCGCAGGACCAGGGCGGTGCGCGCCGCCGCAGGCCGTGGCGGCCCTGGGTGATGGGGGTGGCGGGCGTCGCCGTGCTGGCGTTGATCGCCGGGCTGATCACCGCCCTGGCACAGGGCGGTACCGATCCCGACGGGAACGATCCGTCCGAGGGCGGTGCCGTGCCTTTGGGCAAGGGGATCCCCTGGTCCTCGGCGTTCGCCGGGTGCGGCACCACCCCGGTCACCGTCACCTTGCGGGTGGTGTCCTCGCCGGACAAGTCGACCCTGCTGACCGAGGCCGCCGCGACCTACGGGCCCCGCCTGGTCGGGAACCGGTGCGTGAAGGTGGACATCACCCCCTTCGCCTCCGGGCTCATGGCCGACAGACTGGCCGGCCCCACCTGGTTGCCGGAGTGGGGGAAACCGGAGTGGGGAAAAGACACCCCGGACGTGTGGAGCCCGGCCGCCAGGACCTGGTTGTCCGCCGCGCGCGAGCGCGCGGCCGCCGAACAGGTGAGCACCCGGCTGCCCGCCACGGACGATCAACTCTCGGTGGTCACCACCCCGCTGGTCATCGCGGTGCCCCGGTCGGTGGTCACGGCGATGGGCTGGGAGGGCACACCCCTGGGCTGGGACAAGATCGAGAAGCTGAGCCGCGACCCCAGGGGCTGGGCAGGTGAAGGCGACCACGGCCTCGGCCCGTTCCGGATGGGCAAGACGAGCCCCACCCGCTCCACCTCCGGGCTCAACGCCACCATCGCCCAGGCCCGGACCATCGCCGGGCGCGACCTCACCCCCGCGATCCTCGGCGAGCAGGACCTGCGGAACCGGATGGAGACCACCGAGAAGGCGATCGAGCACTACGGGGACACAACCCTGACCTCCCTGGCCGCCCTGCGCGAGGCCACCCAGCCCGCCGACCCGAAGGCCACGAAGCAGAAGGCATCCGACTACCTCTCCGCGATCGCGGTCGAGGAAGCCACCATGATCGCCTACAACCAGGGCTACCCCTGCGGCGCCGCCAGCACCGAGGACCGCTGCGCGAAGCTCGACGATCCCATCAAGGATCCGCTGGTGGCGTTCTACCCGCCTGAGGGCACCCTCTACTCCAACCACCCCTGGATCCCCCTGTCCCCGGCCCCGGGCACCGACCCCGCCGAGGCCGACGCCAAAGCGAAGGTCGCCACCGACTTCCTCGGGTACCTGCGTTCCCCCGACGGCGTCACGGCCTTCGCCGAATCCGGGTTCCGGGTTATGAACTCCGACGGGACCGCCTCCCCCACCACCACGATCACCCACGCCAACGGCGCCGACCCCACCGTCACCCTGGCCCCCCCGTTCACCCTGCCCGACGGCAAGACCATCCAGGCCGTCTTCGACACCTGGCAGCAGGTGCGCAAACCCGCCAACGTCCTGATCGTCATCGACACCTCCGGCTCCATGGGCCCCCAGCCCGGAGAGACCGGACCCAGCAAACTCGCCCTGGTCCAGGAAGCAGCGAAAGTCATCACCGGCGACGACCCGGTCACCGGCAGACCGACCTTCACCACCCGCGACCACGTCGGCATGTGGGACTTCTCCACCAAGATCCCCGGCGGCATCGACGGCCAGGACTACAAGACCGACGTGCCCATCGGCCCGATGGACACCGACCACCGCAACCAGATCACCAAAGCCTTCACAGACCTGACACCACACGATGGCACCGGCCTCTACGACACCGTCCGCGCCGCCGCCGCGCACATGCGCACAAGCGACCCGGACCCCGCCAAGAACGTCTACAAGCCCGGGTACATCAACGCGATCGTGTTCCTCACCGACGGCAAGAACGAGGACAAGAACACCCAGAACACCATCACCAGCGTCGCCAACGACCTGAGCTCGACCACACCACTCATCAAGGTCTTCCCCATCGCCTACGGCAACGACACCGGCTTCACCACCGACGGCGACAAGACCAGCGACCTCGACAAGATCGCCGCCGCCACCCACACCACCGTCTCCGACGCCACCACCCCCACCACCATCGGCACCGTCTTCGCCGACGTCCTCTCCAACTTCTGACCCTGCGCCGAATACGGGTCTTGCGGTGGTCTCGCTCGATCTTCTCGGGGATGAGACCACCGCTGGTGTTTCAGCCGTTCTCGGTGAGAAACCTGGGCTCGTTCGAGTGCCGGTGGTTCGGGCTGCAACCCCCGAGCCACCGGCGTTTCCGATGCGTCCGCCTCACTGGACTCGACCGGATGTCCGCTCTCCGCATCGCGTCGATCGGACGAGCCCCAGTGTATGAGTCGATTCCGGCGAGGCAGAGGGGCCAAGGCTGAATGGGAGGCCTCCGACCTGGGAGAACGCCATGACACACCTTGTTGGTGCTGCTCGGAGGCGGGTTCACGGGGGCCGGGTTGGGAGGAAATGGGAGGCCTCCGCAGTCGAAACGGGAGGGCTGTGGGGGTGTTTGGGACTTCCCGACGGTCACCGTGCGCCGCATCATGGTCATCAGCGGCCGTGGCGTCGGGTTTCGGGGTCTGCAACCCCCGGGGCCGGGAACGGCATCCGACCGCGCAGCAGACCAAGTCCGCCTCATGGACCCGACCGGAAGGACCCCGCACATGCGTTCCCTGTCGCCCAGGGAGTCCAGACTTCTGTTCACTCCCGGCTGCGTGCCGTGGTGGAGCCCTCTGGCCTCCCTCCTCTCGACCGCCGCAGTGGTGGTGGTCCTGCTCTGGCCGGTCGGGCTCACCGTCCCCGACGCAATCACGGTGACCGCGTCGATCGTGCTGCTCTCCGTCGTGGGCACCACCTCCGCCCCGAAGCGGCTCCTCGCCGCGGTGAAGGCGGCCACGGCCGCGCAAGCGGGGATGATCCAATGAGCGACGACTTCACGGAGCTGATGGCCCAGATCAAGGCATTGCAAGCGCAGGCCGAGGCTCTGTTGCCCCAACACGAACTTGAGCCGCAGAACCACGGAGCCAAGCTGGTCGAGCTCTGCGAACGTTATCCGGCCATGCGCGCCAAACTGGCCACGATAGTGGAAGGGTTGACAGCGGCCGCGGAAGGCGAGACGGGAACCGGGGCCCGGGTGGTGGTGATCGACTCCGGCAGCGGGGCGGCGTTCGCCCCGTCCACGGCGTTGATCGCCGCCAGGGCGGCCGACACCCCCGCCGAGTTCGGGGCGGCGCTGCGGGAGTTGCTGACCGCCACGGGCACGACCTCGGGCGCCGTGGTCCGTCACGACGGCGGACGGGAGCTGTCCCGCTCGACTGTCAGCCGCATGGTCAATGGCGTCGGCATGTGCCGTCGCCCTGAACAGATCACCGCGTTCGTGCGAGCGTGCGGACAGGACCGGGAGGCCCCCGCCTGGGTGGGGGCCTGGCGCGACCTGCGCAACCGCCTCCGTGACCACCCCGGCACCGCCACCCCAGCCGCTGCCGAGGGCGGCACCGCTCTGGCTCGGCGACCCGCGACCACCCTGGTCCTCCACCCGAGCCGGGTGAACCGGACCGCCGAGCCCATGACCGACGCGGATGGGTGGGCCACGGTCGGCACGGCCCGCTCCGTGAACGGGAAGATCATCGGGCCCGCCGGGTCCACTGGGTCCGTCGAGATCGAGCCCACCGAGAAGGACGAGTTGGCCGCCACCGCACTCTTCATGGTGGCGCAGGCGCTCAACATAATGAGCGCCGGCCGCAAGGTGACCACCCAGCCCGAGATGGCCCACGCCCAGATGGTGGCGTCCATGGCGGGCTCCTTCGCCATGGACCCCATCGTCGCCACGATGGGCAAGGGGATCGCCCGCACCCGCCACGCCTGGAAGGCGTGGCGGGCCGAGATGGCCGCCAACAGCCAGACCACGGGACAGCAACCCTCCCGCGAACAGCTCGTCTCCGCACGCGAGACCGCGTAGACGGAGCAGTCGACCGGGTCCCTGCCGGGACCCGGTCGACTGCCTCAACAAACCGACTCCCCCGTCTTGGCGACGCCGACGGCCCTGGTCACACGTCCTTCACGTCGACGCTGAGGAGCGTGCGCTTCGGCCCCAGCTTGTCGATGAACGCCTCGTAGGGCTCCTTCGCGCAGACCCACAGCAGCGACAGGCACAGCTTGAGGCGCACCTACCCGCGCCCCGGCCGCAGCCTCAACCGCTGCCCTTGATGCTGCTCAACAGCTCAGCCATCGGCGGCCGCAGCCGTCCCTCCTCAGCCCAACCAGGCGTCCACGTCCTGCAGGTAGGCCCACCGGGTGCACGCCGAGCGCAGGCTCGACAACCACGCCGCCACCAACACCCGCTCCCGCTCCCCCAACCCGGCCACCGTCGGGAACTCCGCGACCGCCCGGATGAGCAACTCGGCGGCCACCACACCCGACCCGGCTACCGCCACCAACCCGGTCGGGACCCGCGGTCGCGGCGGGCACGACGGCCGTGGCTGGGTCGGTGCTCACCGGTCGCCCAGGTGCGCGGCCACCATGGATAGCTCGTGCGCCAGCTTGTCCAGCACCGTTGTCCGCTTTTCCATCACCGCGGTGTGCGCGGCCGCCTGGTCGTGCCCACGCCGCAGCTCGAGGTGGATCGCCATCAGCATGCCCAGCTGCAGCCGCTCCAACGTCGGAGCGCCGGGCGTGGCGCCATCGAGGTGGGTGTTCAGCGCCTCCTGCGTCGAGACGGCCAGCAGGTTCGCGAGATGCCGGTCCGCGTCCGGATCAGCTGGCACACCCGACATCCTCGACTGTGACGGCACGCAGCAAACTCTCGAAACACGCCATGCAGGAGATGGAGGACATCATGGGCCCGGACGACAGCGCCGCCTGGACATCCGCCGTCGTGGCGATCATCGCGGCTGTCGTCGCGCTGTTGGCCACCGGCGTCGCGGTCTGGCAGGCGGTCTCGGCACGCAGCCAGTCGAAGTCCGCCGAGCGCAGCGCCAAAACAGCCGAGGAAGCCCTTGATGTTGCCAGGCAGTCCGCGGCCGCCGCCGAACGCCAAGCCGCCGAGGCCCGGCGTTCCAACGAGGTTGCCGAGGAGCAGCTCCAGCTTGCCCGCGAGGAACTGGGGGCCCAACGCCACCGCGACCAACGCGAGCAGACCCGTAGACACGTCACCGCCGTGCACGCCGTGGTCCGTGCCGCAGACGCGCTGCGCGGAGAAATCAATGACGACGCCGTCGCCGTGCTCGAGTACCAGCGACGCCACACCGGCCCGGACGAGTTCATCGACGTGGCGCCACTGCTCTTCGGTCGCGCGAAGGTGGAGTGGGATGAGGCGGTGAACAAGATCCGGGTGGACAAGCCCCCAGTACCCGAGGTCATGGCGGCCATCGACCGCTACAACGGGTTCGCGAAGAGCGCCACGCAGGCGATCGAGGCCGCCCACGACCTCGCCGAACAACACCGTCTCACCGGCCCGCAACTGCAGGCTTTGGTGGACGAAGTCGGGAAGCGGGACGACGAATACGAGGCACTCAAACAGGCCTGCGACGCGTTCTTCGCCGCCAACGGAACCGATCCGACCAGGCTTGCCTCCGACTGACCGCAGGGCTGTGGCTTCCCTACCGGAGGTCGACAGCATCCAAGATCGTGCGCAGCGCCGCGGCATCGAGCTGGTACGCCTCCAACGTCGGTCCGGACTTCGCCCGCCGGTTCACCATCACCCCGTTGTAAGCGGTGAGTAGGCGCCGGTAGCGGTCCACCATCCGCGTGTGCGAGTTGCCGCCTCCGCTCTTGGAGTCGAAGTGGTGGGCGAGTGTCTCCCACCGGCCGTCCTCGATCAGGAAGTTGGCGTACCCCGCCATCTTCGACTCCAGCGGGTCGCTGAAGTCGAACCCCGAGAACTCCAGCCAACGCGCCCGGCCGCCCAACTCGGCCTTCGTCTGCTCGTCCAGCTTGCCCAGTGCCACCTGCAACACGGTGAACATGTCCAGCAAGTCCATCACCAAGCCGCAATCCGACGCGGACAGCTCGGGACTGACCGCCAAGAACACCTCGTCATACAGCCCGGTGTAGCCGTCCTGCAACACCTGCGCCCGCTTGCGGTGCTGCTTCTGCTCATGGTCCTCCGCGCTGACCTCGG
The DNA here is from genome assembly GCF_021056305.1 of Actinokineospora sp. PR83. Classification (NCBI taxonomy): domain Bacteria; kingdom Bacillati; phylum Actinomycetota; class Actinomycetes; order Pseudonocardiales; family Pseudonocardiaceae; genus Actinokineospora; species Actinokineospora sp. PR83. The sequence continues at coordinate 12,320 of NZ_JAJCXD010000084.1, read as the reverse complement.
CCAGGATCTTGTGCTGAAGTGCCAGCATCTGCCGCTCCATCAAGCCCAGCGTCCGCGGCGCCTCCGCCCACGACCTCTCCACATCCCGCCCGAGCAACCCGTCGACCGCCGAACGCAACAACGCGCTCACCGTCAACCCCCGCTCCTGCGCCACCCGCTCCAACTCATCCCGGGTGCCGTCGTCCACCCGCAGCGTCACCACCGCCATGCCACACCTCCGTATACCTGAATACAAATAGACTTCGAGTATGCATGAGGTCATCTTGTATGTCGAACACCCGGGAGTCGAGCGTGAATGCAACCTGGTGATACAGCGGATTATCACCAGGTCTCCGTGTCGTCCTCTGTTTCCTTCTCCGGTGCGGACACGAACCGCTCCACCTCGGCGCGCACACCCCGCTCGAACCGCGCCCCCACGAAGCTCGTCCACGGCGACGGCGTCGTGTCATCCACGTAGCGGGCATCGGGCAACGTGGCCCCGGTAAACCTCGCGTCGCCGGTAAAGGTCACCGCGTCGAACGCGGTGTCATCGGTGAAGGTGGCTCCGTCGAACGAGGCGTTGCTGGTGAAGGTCGTCCCCTCGAACCAGGCGATGCCGGTGAAGGTCACCCCGTTGAACCCGGCGGTGTGGGTGAAGGTCGCCCCCTCGAACCAGGCGGCGTCGGTGAAGGTCACCCCGTTGAACCAGGCGATGTCGGCGAAAGTCACTCCGGTGAACCAGGCGGTGTGGGTGAAGATGGCCTCTTTGAACCAGGCGGTGTCGGTGAAGGTGGCCCTGTTGAACCGGGCGGTGTGGGTGAAGGTGGCCCCGTTGAACCAGGCGGTGTGGGTGAAGGTGGCCCCGTTGAACCAGGCGGTGTGGGTGAAGGTGGCCCCGTTGAACCGGGTGATGCCGGTGAAGATGGCCTCGCTGAACCGGGCGGCGCGGATGGTGCAAGCGTCGAGTTCGAGGTCGATGAGGGTGGCACCGGTGAGATCAATGTCGATGTCGATCCAGAACGTGGCGGCCGGGGTGTTCTCATCGGGGCCGGGGCGCAGGTGGGTGGCGAGCAGGCGTTGGGCGGTGAGACGGACTTCGCGTTCCTGGATGCGTTCGCGGTGCTCGAGGAGCAGGTCCTTGTCCGCCCCGGGCTCCGGGGCCTGTTCGGGCAGGTCGTAGGGCATGCGCAGGTAGGCGCACAGCACGTTGACGATGGTCTGCCTCTGCTCTGCGTGGTCTTGGGCCAGGCGCTCCAGGGCGTAGAGCCCGCCCAACCGGACCGGGGCCTTCTCCGAGCCGAGTTGCTCGACGGCCTTGGTGTAGAGGTCGGTGATCCGCCGGGCCTCGGCATCGCGCTCGGTGGCCGCGGCCACCCGCTCCTGGTGGGCCTCGGTCTTCGCCGCGACCACCAGCTGATGCGCCAGCGTGCGCTCGCGGTTGTCCAGGTCGGCCTCGGTGGAGCGCTGCCGCCGCCACGCCAGGTACAGGGCGAACAACCCGCCGCCGCCCACCCCGATGCTCAACCCCGTCTTGAGCGCGTCCAACCGCGCCGTCACCAGGTCCTTGCCATCGAGGCCCCGGGTGCCCGCCCACCACAACGCCGTCACCACCACGGCGGTCAACACCGCCACACCCACCACCCCGGCGGCGATCTTCCACCTCGGGATGGCAGGCAACACCGGCCGCGGCTCGACAGGGACCGGCGGATCAGGGCGAGGGCTCATACCTGATCATCGTTCACGAGCCGCACAGCGCTGCACACCACGCCTCACCGCTCACCGCGGCACAGGCCCGAACCCGTGGGTGAGATCGAGAGTGGCACCGCCCACACGCTGATCCGAAAGCCGCAAAGATACCGTGCGGTAACCGCGGAAGCCGTTCTGGTTGCGAACCGCGTGGTGACAAAAAGACGCTTGGCCGGTCTGGTCGTCGGCGATTGTCGAACCGGAGAAAGCCCCCAAGAAAACCGTGTCCTACTGGAGTTCTCTTTGTCGCTCGCGCGGGATATGGCAGTGGTCTCGGCGGACGTCATGTCGGGGGGTTATGCCGTCTCATGTCGCTCGTGAGACGCAGAAAATGCCAGGTCAGGGCTTTGTCGCTCCTGGTGTCCAGTGTGCGGCGACATGGGGACGATCCTGGGTGGGTTCGGGTGAACAATGTCGCTGAAGGCGATTATTTTGTCTTCCGGCATGTGAGTGGTACCCGATTCGCGAACCCCTAGGCGGTTGTGGTCAGCTATTCGCGTTCGCCGCGTCGAGAGTGCGGCGGGCTTTCCAAGGGCGCCGGGTTGCTCGATTCCAGCCGGTCGGCCCGGCGCCCCGCAGTTCTGAGTGAAAGGTCGATCCGACGATGGTGTTCTTCTCCCACGCCGCGCTCGCGGTGGTGGCCCTGCTGGGCCTGCTCTCGCTCGCGGCGGTCTTCGCCCGCAAGCCGGGCACGCGCAAGGCGGCCTTGGCGGTGCTGCGGCTGCTGCTGCGCTCGGGAACCGGCGTCTCCGAGACCGCGGTCCCGTCGCACCGCCGCGTCGATCGGGACGGCGGTGGCGCCCCGACCGGGCAGTCGGGTACCGGGCCTGCGGCTTCCGGCGGCGAACCCGTCGAGGAAGCCGCGGGTGGGGCGATTGCCGACCTTGAAGAGGATCGCCCCACCCGGTGACGCCCTCGGCTGGGTGGCGGTGCCCCGGGGCGCCGCCACCCAGCCGGCTCGACACGGCGGCGAACACACTGCTCCATTCGATATCACTCGCCCGGGGGGTATATGGAAGCGAATGTCACGTGTCGTCAGAAAAATCAGTCACGATGAGGGTAATCGGGTGACCCGATGGGGTGACCGTTCACCTCTTTTGGGCCGCCGCCGGGCGCGCGACACCGGCCACTGAAAGATGATCTTGCTGGTAGGAGGCCCGGGCAAGGGCGTCGCGCTCCTGGATGCCGGCACTATGTGGCTTCCTGGCCCCCTTCCACGAGGGGGCCATCGCCGTACCAGGTGGCTGATGCGGCCGTCGCAGGCAAGGGCGTGCGCAGCCCCGGACGAGCAGGGAGAAGAAGGACTTGATCACGACGGAGTGCGAGGCCGGGTTCGTGGTGCTCGAGGGCGTCTGTGGACCCCGTGGCCGGTGGGCGACGGTCAGGTCCAGGCCTGCAGGCCGTCGTCATGGACGCAGTCAGAACTGCCCGTCACAGGCTGGTGGAGGTTCCGGTGTCGTCCCGGGGCAGGGCCCGGGTGCCACCCTCCCGAGGGCGGACGGCATGCTGTCCGAGGCCTTCGCTCAGAAGCGCCATCGTGGATGGGGTGCCGGGCTGACCGGCTGGAATCGAGCGGCCCGGCACCCTTCGCCGGGCCCGACCGACCCGTGGCCCGCCTCCCCCACTTCCGACAGTGGGGGCGCTGCGGCGTGACCGTCCTCCCACCGGCCCTCGGACCGTCCCCCCTCCCCACCTCCACCCGCACCCAGGCCCCTGGGCCCAGGCCGCGCGGGCCCAAGTTGCCCAGCACCGTCGAGGACTTCACCTGCGTGAAGTTGCCGCTGCAGGACAGGAAGCTGCTGCTCAAGCTGCTTGACCTGGTCGTGGCCGCGCACGGCAGCCTCACCGGCCTGGCCGCCGCGGCGCATCGCTGCCCCGACCCCGGGCCCAGGCCCGCATGGGCTGTCGGCAAGCCCGGCGACAACGCGCGCGCCAGTGCCTGCCGCAAGCTGCTGAGCAGGCTCATCGGCCGCGGCGCGCAGGCTTGCCCGCCCTGGGACACCGTGCACTGGGTCCTGCGGGTGAGCGTGACCGAGCAGGACAGGCCCGCCACCGCCCTCGAGATCGCGGACCTGTGGGCCGCGGCCACCGGCGAGCAGCCGCCCGCCGCCACCGGGACCACCACCGTCGCGGCCGCCACCGGCCCCGAGCACGGGCCGTTCCCGGACACCGCGCCCGTCGACGGCTCGCCCGCCTCCACCATGGCGACGCTCGAGCAGCGGATGGTCGCGATGCACGAGCAGGCGGCCGAGACCGCCAAGACCATCGCCGCCCTGCAAGTGCAGGTGGCCAGCCTGACCTCGCACAACACCAACCTCGAGTACCGGGTCGCCGAACTCGGCCACCACAACACGGTCCTGGCCGAGGAGAACACCGGCCTCAAGGCCAAGGACAAGGCCCTCTCCGCCCGCAACACCAAGCTCGAAGACCTCCTCACCGCCCTGGAAGGCCAAGTCGCCGGCATGCGACAGGCACACGCGGAGCCCGCCGCCGGGCAGGAGAAGGTCCTCCGTGGCCGCATCGAAGAGCAGGCCGCGTGCATCGCCCGGCAGGGCAAGCAGCTGCTGGCGATGCGCAAGGAGCGCGACCGCCACGCCGCCAGCATCGCCTGGCTCACCAGCGCGCACCGAGACGAGTACGGCAAGTTCACCGCCGCGCACAACAACGAGCTCACCGCCCTGCGCCGGCGGTACGACGACCTCGTCCGCGATCTCGACACCCAACTGCAGACCGCCCGCCACCACACCGCCGTCCTCACCGGCATGGGCTACATGCAGCACAACCACCGCGAACACGAACGCATCCGGGCCGAGGACGTCTTCCCCGCCGGGGCGCTGCTGTTGAACACCGACCTGAAGAAGATGCTCAACCCGCCCTTCACCAGGCCGGAGGCAACCCACACCGACGCCCTCCTGTTCGCCAAGGTCGAGGAGCGGGCCGAGGAGATGCTCAGGACCTGGCTGCGCGTCTACCTGCGGGCGATGCTGCACCAGACCCCGAGGAAGAGCGTGAACGACCTCCTCGGCTCCGACGAGGCGGCCAAGGAGGTCACCCAGTTCATCAACACGGGCTGGGACATGTCCACCGCGACCATCGCGGCCGTGGAGAAGGCCATGCCCAACTCGGAGATGTACGTGCAACCGCTCATGCGCGCCCTCAAGACCAAAGGCGCGGTCCTGGTCAGGCTCTCCGAACCCGCCAAGCCCCAGCGCGTCCCTGAGGACGAGGAACCCCAGCCCGTCCGTGAAGACGACGAACCCCAGCGTGTCCCTGAGAACGGCGAGCCTGAGCCGGTCCCCGAAGAGCGCGCCCTCGCACAGCGCCCCCACCGGCGCCGCAGCGGCACCCGCCCCGGCCAGCTCACCGTCCAACAGCTAATGAACCGCCAGCGCGCCCAATGACCTCACCAGCGCAAACGACAAACCGACGACAAACCGCCCCCGCCCAAGCCAAGCGACCCCTGAGGAACCGATCTCCACCCGTCCAGCCTGAGGACGTCGGTGGCATCCGGGCGGCGGTGGAGGCGCTGGGAGTAGGGCGCTGTCGGCGGATACGATGCGGCGACAAAATGAGAGAGCCTCAGAGATACCGGACGGACCGGTGCCTCCGAGGCTCCTCAGGGGCCGTGCCACGGGCCCGTGAAACCGTTCTGTGCTCCGTCCTCCAAGAGTTCGCCCAGAACGCCCGGACCTACGCAGAACGCGGTCCGACAGGAACGACTCTACGGGTCGATCGGGTGCCTTATGTACATCATGTCGCCGTTACCACTGTCCCCTGCATGGCGAGTTTTCGGCGTTTGCGCAGCTAGTGACGCTGTACGCGGGGTTTGTCCCAGTGTGCAGACCGGGGCCGGTCGGGACACTCGGGTGGTCGGTGCTGGTGTCCAGCGGGTGGATCACCGTGTGGCCCAGACATACTCGGGCACCGATTTGTCGGTTCTGCACACGAAGCCCCTGATCGAGTGGCGGCTTTCCCCAGAGGTCTGCAACGCTTGTCGAGTCCTCGACGAGCAGGTGCCTCGCGGGGAGCGTGCTCGGATGTTCGGGGGAGGTTGCCAGCCTCCTCCACGGCGCGTGAGACCGAGTCTCCGTCCTCCGCTGGGTTCCCAGGAGCCCCGGGGCCCTGGCCGGGGCTCTCCCAGTCACGTCAGGGAGATCAACGTTGAGTACCCCTTCGGCCGGTCCGTGCGCGCAGTTCGCCGGCGAGACCAAGCCCACCCTGTCCCCGCTGCGCGTGATCGTGATCGTCTTCGTCCTCGGCTTCGAGGGGTGGATGCTGAACCAGGGCCATGACGTCTTGACGACCTTGGTGGTGACCGCGCTCGGCGTGTTGATCGCGGTCGCCCCGGGCGAGGCTCTCACCCGGGTGCGCGCTGCCGCTGCTCTGCTGTCCCCGGCGGCGTGAGCATGAACCCCGCTCCGATACCCGTCTCCGTTGGGAAGTTCATCGGCGAGACCGCGAAGCTGGTCGCCCACACTCCCCTGACCCCGCAGACCCGCGCCACGGTCCGGCGCATCGAGTCCCGGCTGCTGACCTTCCCCTCCACCGGGCAATTGCCCACCTGGGAGGAGCTCAAGGCGTTGGTCACGCTGACCGCGCCGCAGGATCTCACCAAGTGGCGGCGCCGATTGGTCAGGGCGGAGTCGGCCCTCAAGGCCAGGCAGTTGTCGCGGATGAACCCGCCCGTGGTCAAGGTGGTGTTGACCCCGGAGGAATTGATCGCGCGGTCCCCGGCGGAGCTCTCCGCCCTGCTGGCCTTGGTGCTGGACAAGGCGGGCCTGACCGCCGGTCAGGTCGCGGTCAAGACCGGGTTGCCGCGCAGCACGGCCTACACCTTGATCAAGCCCGACGACAGCTTGCCGAGCACCGTCGAGCAGATCCAGGCCCTGCTGTGCGGGTGCGGGTTGGAACCGTCGCAGATCCAGAAGGTCATGGACCTGTGGGCTGACCTGCACCGGGCCCGGATCACCGCGCTGCGCAAGAAGGCCGCGCCCGAAGGCCCCGACACCGGCACCCCTGCCGGTTCACCCGCTCCCGTCGCGCGGGAGACGACCGCGCCCGTCCACGATGACCGCGCCGCCATCATCGACCGGCGCGTCCGGATCGCGGTGGCCGGGTTCGTCGCCCGCTTGGAGCAGGTGCGCTCGGACAGTGGCAACCCCACCTACCGCACGATGGCCCAGCGGGGTCTTGTCGGGCACAGCAGCCTCAACCGGGTCACCAGAAGCCCCGCCACCATGCCCACCTGGACCATCACGGCCGGATGGCTGCGTGGATGCGACCGCCTCGACTCCGACGTGATCACCTGGCGGGCTCTCTGGCGCGAGAGCAACGACAAGGTCAACGCCCTGCGCGAGCTGCTGACCAACGACCTCCCCCTCCCCGAGGAGACCGTCGAGCCGACCGAGACCGCCATCCCGGTCGACTCGACCGACCCCATCGAGCCGACGGATACGCCGCAGCCCCGGGACCCGGTGGCCCCGGCCGGCGGCGACCCCAGTCCTCCGAGCGGGGTCGCCCATGATGGCGATGACCCTGTCGATGACCCGCGGCCCGTCGACGACGACTGCGGTCCCTCGAGTGCGACCACGGTGCGGTTCCGCGCCGCCCTCGGACCGGCGCCGGTCCGGCGCCGGTGGGTCGCGGCCGCGGTGGCCGCGCTGATCGTGGTGGCGACGACCGTCACCCTTGAGCTCGCTTTCGGCGGGAGCTCGACCGACAACAACAAGGTGGGCACCAGCACCGGCGGCTCCAGCACCATCGCCACGCCGCCCGCCACGCCCCCCGCAGCGTCGACCGACGCGGCGGCGACCTCCCCGCACACCACAAACGTCGCGGGCACCTCACCCCCACGCCCGCCCTCGGCCGCCGCCTCGTCCTCCACCGCCACGCCCCTCGCACCCCCGGCGCCCTCGACGCCCGTCGGGGAGGTGCAGGCGGTCCTCCCGAAGAACGTGCGCGTCGGGATGGACCAGGTCGCCACGCTGACGCCGACGAGCAACCACTTCGCTGACCCGCCCGAGCCCGGTGTTCTCACCGGCGGCGGCGATCACGGCCCCGCCACAGTGCAGTTCACCCGCTGCGTGTGGAGCAACCCCCAGAAGTACCTCATCCCCGACGAGGTGCTCAGGTTCAAAACCGGCATCGGCCAGGCCAGCGGTGCCGGACTGCGGCCCGCGGGGCCCTTCACCCTCCACGTCGCGATCACCATCCTCGACGCCCGCGGCGCCACGCTCGCCGAGCACCCGGTGACCCTCACCGCCGACGACTACGCCCTCGTCGACCTGCCCATCACCCCCGCCGCGCACACCCTGGTCCTGCGCAACCACGCCACACCCGCCGACCCCGACCGCTGCACCGACCCCGCGCCCGGCCCCAAGCGGGCCACCAGCACCGGCCTGTACTTCGGCTGGGTCGACACCGGGTTCTGGACCTCCTGACCTTGCTGTCACCGGCCCGCGAGGGCCGGTGACAGCAAGGTCGACCACCTCGACGTCGAAGACGGGGCACACAGTCCCTCCGCGCCTGCCCGCCGCATCCGACGTCGGTCCGCCTCGACGAGCAGCCGGCCGATCGCGCCCCCCGTTCCGGCCTGCGGCGCAGGCGCTGGCCGCGGTGGTCACCCGGCCGGGCATCACCATGACGGGGTCGCGCCAGTGGACATCGGCGTGTTGACCGACAGGCAGCACCCGAGATCGTCGGGCACGCGGTCCTCGACGGACCGGACGGCCTCGGCGGGGTCGTCGTGCCCGAGCTGCAGGGCGCCGCCGACGCAGGTCTCGCACTCCTCGCCATGGTGGTCGTACCCGCCGGTGCAGTTGTGGCAGGACGGGGTCGTGAACTCGATGCATGCAGACATGACCGGAACTGTGCGGGCGCGGTGTCACCGGTCCTGACCAGCGGTTTCAGGTGTTCTCCGGGGGTGATGCACGCCGGTGTCACCGCACAGGGAGGACACGTCCGCGTCGACCGGGCGCGCGCCCCACGCCGATCCGGACGACGGCGCTGTCCGGCTGCGCTCGCGACGCCGGCCCTGCCAGGCCGCTGCGGGGTGAGGTCACCAAGTCCGCTGGCGGATCCGTTCCAGCCGGGCGGCACGGTCGGCCTGGCCCTCGGCGCGGGCGACGAGCCAGATGGTGGCGAGGTTCTGCCAGGGGTGGAAGACCCACCGCCACCGACCCACCGGCGGCAACGGGTCCACCACCCTGCCCCTGGCCCGGCGGGCGGTGCGGGAGCGCCAGGCGGTGTGCAGCTCGAACAGCATGATGCCGATCGCGGCGGGCGCGGCGAACATGATCCCGGCCTCGACCCCGTAGCCCTTGGACACCGCGTGCTGCCAGTTGAGGTAGATGCTCCCGGCCAACAGGGCCAGCAGCATCAGCCGCGGCCCGGCCCCGGAGTCCGGGGAGGTGGAGTACCGGTGCGCCAGGTGCGCCACGATCAACGCCGAGGCGTCGAACACCAGCGACACCACCGCCGCCAGCGGGGTCGGGATGGCGAACCCGCGGGCGTAGTCGAACAGCGACCACCACGAGATCCCCAACGCCGCGGCCAGCACCACCACCCACGCGCTGGTCGCCGCCCACCGCAACCCCGTCGACTCACCGACACCAGATCGGATAGGACACCGGACACCTCGGTGGCGGTGTCCGATCGCTGTCCGGACACCGACACGGGGCCGGATAGGACACCGGACACCTCGGTGGCGGTGTCCGATCGCTGTCCGGACACCGTCACCGACGTGGAGGTGACAGCCTCCGGTGAGCGGGCGGGGTGTCCTGCGGCGGTGTCGTCGCTGGCCCCCGGCGCCGCGGGAACCGGGTCGCTGTCGGCGCCTTCGATATCGTCGTCCGGGACGACCATCGTGGTGTCCGGAGGCTGTTCGGACACCGGGTCGGTGGGCCCGGTGGTGTCCGGACGGGCGTGGACGGCGTCGAGTTCGGCGAGCAGTTCCGGCGTCATGACCACCAGGTCGCCGGTGTCGCCCAGGCCCCGGGTCACGCGCCAGGCGTTGACGACACTGGAGGTGTAACCGCGGCTGGCGTGCACGCCGTACGCGGTCAACCACTCCCGCACCTCCCGGGTGGTCGGCGGCAGGACGTGGTCACAGGCGTAGCGGATCTTGTCGGCCAGGGTGTCCTGGGCGTCCAGCGCGGCGAGGTGCGCGGGGTCGATGCTGACAGTCGGGTTCACGAACGTGGTCCTCTTGTCTGGCCCGTCAGGTGACGGTGTTCGAACAGGGGCAGGACAGTGTCCGGACGGACAGGACAGTGTCCGGACGGACAGGACAGTGTCCGAACACCTCGGCGGGAGTCGACACCGTGTCCTGTCCGCTGTCCTGTGCGGCTACGCGTCGCGGCTGAGTAGGGCGATCAACGCCGCCAACTCCTCGCGACCGAAGAGACCGCGCAACTGCTCGGCGGCCTCCTCCACGGAGCCGGACAGGACGGTGTCCGGACGCGTCGACTTGCGGGAGGCGTGTCCTGTCGGTGCGCCGGTCTTAACGGCGTTAAGACCGGCGGCAGTGGCGACGGTGTCGTCGGCCGCGTCGGGCTCGGTCTTAACGCCGTTAAGACCCGCGGTCGGTGCTGCCGCGGCGGCCTGCAAGTCCCGCCAGGCCTCGGCCTGCTGTTCGGGCTTGAGGCGGCTGATGCTGCGGGCGTCCTCGATGCGCAGGCGACCGGCGCGGACCTCCTGCTGTAGCTCGGCGGTGAGCTTGAGCAGGCTCAGCCGCTGGGAGACGAACGCGTCGGTCTTGCCGATGCGCCGGGCCACGGCGCTCTGGGTGCCGTGGCGGTCCTTGAGCAGCTGCAGGGCGTGGGCCTCCCGCAGCGGGGGGAGGTCCTGGCGGTGGATGTTCTCGATGAGGACCGACTCGTCGAGTTGGTCCTCGCGGCCGAGGCGGTCCACCACGTGCACGGGCACCTCGTCGAGTCCGGCCTTGCGGGCTGCGGCGAGGCGCCGGTTGCCCTGCATGACCACCCAGTCGTGGGTGCCGACCTCGTGCTCGTGCTCGGGGAAGTGGCTCAGGAAGGTCTCGTACCGCACCACCCCGAGGGGTTGCAGGACCCCGACCAGGCCGATGGAGTTCGCCAACTCCTGCACGTCGTCGTAGTCGTCGCGGGGGTTGCGGGGGTTGTGGGCGATCGAGGTGACCGGCACGGTGGCCGGGGTCGAGGCGCTGCCGGTGAGCGCGGAGCCCTCGACGTGGCGGCGGCGGCCCATCAGGACACCGTCCCGCCGTAGCCGAGTTCCAGGGCCAGGGCCAGGAAGTCGTTGTGGGCCTCGGTGGCGGTGCGCCCGTTGGGGTACTGGGTCACCACCCGGCCTTCGGCGGAGGCGTTGGTGTGCATCTTGTAGCGGCGCACCACCGTCCTCGCGTAGCTCAGCTTCTGCTCGTCGAGCCAGGTGGTCAACGCGTCGAGGTCGGCGTGACCGTCGCGCCGGTCCCACAGGTTGCGCACGATCCGATACGGCAACCCGCGGGGCTTGACCAGGTCCAGCACCGTCTTCTCCGTCGGCGCGTAGGCCAGCGGCTCGGGCACCGTCGGCACGATCACGTCCGTCGCCGCCTCGAAGGCCCGGGCGAGCACCGCCGGACGAGCCAGCGAGCCCGGGGCGTCGACGAAGACGTGCTCGTACTCCCCCAGCTCGCCGAGCTTGGCGACCTCGCTCGGACGGTCGTCGAGCTGGTCGAAGTCGAACGGCAGGTTGTCGACATCGGTCCGCTCCGCCCACCACACCGCCGAGGCCTGCGGGTCGATACTCGCGACCAGCACCTTCGGGCTCGACGGACTCGACCCCAGCACGCTGGCCACCACCGCGGCCAGGTTCACCGTGATGGTCGTCTTCCCGACGCCACCCTTCTGCGAGCACACCACATGCACCTTGGCCATGACAGGCCACCATCCTTCCGTGCGCTTCCCCACCGCGGGCGGGTACTTCGGATGGCGCACAGCTTGCCGGCAACGCCACGACCAGCAGCAACCGACAGGCCGACACGTGCGACCGAAACCACTGTCGATCTTTAACGCCGTTAAACCGGTGGCGAAGACGAGTCGGTGTCCACTTCGACCGTGGACGTCATCCCCGCAGCGCGACCTGGATATGCAACGTCATGCGTTCGGGTTCGATCTCGGCACCTTGCCCTGCCAGTAGGCCTGACTGCGGCGGGTGGCGAGGGTGTCGGGGTGATCAGGTCCCAGCACCCGCCTCTGGTCGTGGAGGAGTTCGGCGAATGCGGCCGCTGCTCCAGAGGCGTCTCCGGCTTCGCCACGCCAGGAAGCCAGGTTGTGTCGGGTGGTCAGGGTGTCGGGATGATCAGGTCCCAGCACCCGCAACTGATCGTCGAGGAGTTCAGCAGCTGCGGATGTGTTTCCCGTGCTGCCCCACCAGTAGGCCTGGTTATGGCGGGTGGCGAGGGTGTCGGGGTGATCAGGTCCCAGCACTCGTGTCTGGTCGTGGAGGAGTTCGGCGAATGCCGCTGCTGCTCCAGAGGCGTCTCCCGCCTCCCCTTGCCAGGACGCCTGACTGTGGCGGGTGGCGAGGGTGTCGGGGTGATCAGGTCCTAGCACTCGTGTCTGGTCGTGGAGGAG
>NZ_JAJCXD010000083.1:0-40034 GCF_021056305.1 Actinokineospora sp. PR83 | reverse complement strand
TGGAACGCCGCCGCGCCGCACGCCCTCGCGGCGGTGACCGCGCGCGCCGAGCGCCTCGCCGCCGCCGCCCTGCTGGGGTGGGCGCAGCGCGCCGCCGACCCGACCGCGGCCCGCGGGTTGCACTCGGCGCACCGGCTGTTCGCCCTGCGCCGCCTCCAGGCGCACAGCGGAACCCTGCTCGCCGCGGGCGATCTGAACCCCGACCAGGTCCACGCCCTGCCCGACCTGGTCGAAGACGCCATCGCCGACCTCGTCGGCCCCGCCCGGACCATGGTCGACGCCTTCGACCTGCCGGAGGAACTGCTCGCGGCCCGCCCCATCGCGGGCCCCGGCTACCAGGACGCGTTCGACGACCCCGGGGCGCACTGGCACCGGCAGCCGGAGGTGGTGGGCGTGGGTGCCCTGGTCTGAGGCGGCCGCCGCCCGCGCGGTGGCGGCCCCGGGCTCAGCCGGTGACCTTGAACCCGGGTGCGACCTGGGTGAACAGCATTCGCCGACCGGAGTCCTCCTGCTCGATCGGCACCGACACGCCGACCACCCACAGGTCCGCCCCGACCGTGACCAGGGAGGCGAAGTTCGACCGGATCAGCGGTGCCGCGCTCGGCGCGGTCCGGGTGCCCTGCGCGCTGTCGGCGGTGCGGTAGGTGATCTGCCGCGGGCCCTCCCCGTCCGGCTGCGGTCCGCCGACGAGCTGGTAGCCGGGGCTCTGCCCGGCCAGCGCCCGGAGGTACTCCGGCAGCGTGCTCTCGCCGGAGAAACCCGCGTAGCGCTCCACCGTCACCTGCGACCCGCCGTCGGGGGAGACCCAGTGGACCCGGGTGCTGTCGGGCAGGCCGGTGGTGCGGCGCGGCTCGACGAACTTGACCCAGCCCTCCGGTACTGGCACGGAGAACGCCGCGCCCTGGGTGCCCGCCAGCGGTGAGGCGTCGGCGGCGCGCGGGACGAGCTGCCGCACCGGTGCCGTGGGCGGGGGCACCGTGGAGGTCGTCGTCACCGGTGGCGCGACCGGGGCCCCGCCCACCACCCTGACCAGGGTGAACCCGCCCGTCGCCGCCGCCGCGAACAGCACCGCCGCGACCACGCCGAGCGCGGTCGCCGCCGCCGGTCCGCGGCGCCCGCGCCGCGGGGGGCCCTCGAACGGCAGCGGGCCCGGCACCGCGGCCAGCGGGGCGCTCACCTCGCTCCGCGGTGTCGGCGCCCCGACCGGCTCGGTGACCACCGTGGGCCGCTCCAGCTCCCGCACCGGGATGGCCAGCTCGTCGAACACCCGGTCGCCGGGGCCGGGCAGCAGCGGGTGCAGCAGCTCGCGGACCCGGTCCAGCGGCAGCCGGGCGGCCGGGTCCTTCACCATCAGCCCGGTGATCACCTCGCGCAGCGGGCCGTCGTACTCCGGCTGCGGCACCTCGCCGTCGACCACCGCGGCCAGGGTGGCCACGACCTGCCCGTCCGGGTCGTACGGGGCGTGCCCGTCGACCGCGGCGAACAGGGTCGCGCCCAGCCCCCACAGGTCCGCGCGCGGGGTGACGTCGCCGCCCGCGGCGATCTCCGGGGCGATGTAGGCCGGTGAGCCGAGCATCACCCCGGACTTGGTCAGCGTGCGCTCGGAGACGTTGCGGGCGATGCCGAAGTCGGTGAGCTTGACCCGCCCGTCCGGTCCGACCAGGACGTTGCCCGGCTTGACGTCGCGGTGGGTGATCCCGGCCTCGTGCGCGGCCTGCAACCCGGCGGCGACCGCGTCGCCGACCACCGCGGCCCGCGCGGTGCCCATCGGGCCGTGGTCGCGCAGCAGCTCGGCCAGGCTGACCGAGGGCACGTACTCCATCACCACGAACGGCTCGCCGTCCTCCTGGGCGACGTCGTGCAGGGTGACCACGTTCGGGTGCGACACCACGGCGATCGCCCGCGCCTCGCGCAGGGTCCGCTCGCGCAGCTCGTCGGCTTCGCGGGCGGGCATCCCCGGCGGCAGCCGCACCTCCTTGACGGCCACGTTGCGGCGGAGGAACTCGTCGTAGGCCGCCCACACCGTGCCCATCGACCCCTGGCCGAGCAGGCCGCCCAACCGGTAGCGGCCCGCGATCAGCCGCTCACCCTCGTTCTCCGCCACGCGGCCCATTGTGGAGCACCCCGCGCCCGACCGGGGCGGGAAGTGTGCGCCCGTGACAAAGGGGTGCTCACGAACCGCACCACACCAGGCGTTTGTCAACCGCGACCAGGTTCACAGCGTTGCCACCTGGTGTTGAGCACGGGTTTCCGTAGCATTGCGGGTCATGACACCCCCCTCCGCGCCGCAGGCCGAGCCGGACGAGCTGACGTTGGCCGGTGAGTTCGCCGAGGCCGCGCGCGAGCAGTGGCAGGAGCTCGTCGCGGGCGTCCTGCGCAAGTCGAACGCGGTGCCGGAGGGCTTCGACGAGTCGGTCGAGTCGCTGCTGTCCACCCGCACCTACGACGGCGTGACGCTCGCCCCGCTCTACACCGCCGAGGACACCGCCCCGCCCGCCGGTTTCCCCGGCCTGCCGCCGTTCACCCGCGGCGGCCGTCCGGAGGGGAACGTCGCGGGCGGCTGGGACGTGCGCCAGCGGCACGCCGACCCGGACCCGGCGACCACCGCGAAGGCCGTGCTGTCGGACCTGGAGAACGGCGTCACCTCGCTGTGGCTGGTGCTCGGCGGGTCCGGCCTGCCGATCTCCTCCCTCGGTGACGTGCTCGCCGACGTCTACCTGGACCTGGCCCCGGTCACCCTGGAGGCGGGGGCGGACTTCCGCGCCGCCGCCGAGGAGCTGCTGCGGGTGCACACCGACAAGGGCATCCCGGCCAGCGAGGTCAAGGGCAACCTCGGTGCCGACCCGATCGGCCTGCACGCGCGCACCGGCTCCGGCGCCGACCTGCTCGGCGACGCCGCCGCGCTGGCCGCCGACACCGCCCGGCACCCGCTGCTGCGGGCCATCACCGTCGACGGCACCCCGTACCACCGCGCGGGCGGGTCGGACGCGGAGGAACTCGGCGCCGCGCTCGCCGCCGGCGTCGCCTACCTGCGGGCGCTGACCGACGCCGGGCTCGACGTCGACACCGCCGCGGCCCGGCTGGAGTTCCGCTACGCCGCCACCGCCGACCAGTTCCTCACCATCGCCAAGCTGCGCGCCGCGCGCAGGCTGTGGGCCAGGGTCGCCGAGGTCAGCGGCATCTCCGCCGCGGCGGCCGCGCAGCGCCAGCACGCGGTCGGCAGCCCGGCCATGCAGACCCGCCGCGACCCGTGGGTGAACATGCTGCGCAGCACCCTGGCCTGCTTCGGCGCGGGCGTCGGCGGGGCGGACGCGGTCACCGTGCTCCCGTTCGACGCCGCGCTCGGCCTGCCCGACGCCTTCGCCAGGCGCATCGCCCGCAACACCCAGTCGGTGCTGCTGGAGGAGTCCAAACTGGCCGGTGTGATCGACCCGGCGGGCGGCTCCTGGTACGTCGAGCGGCTCTCCGACGAGCTGGCCAGGGCCGCGTGGTCCTGGTTCACCGAGATCGAGCGCGCGGGCGGGATCGTCGCCGCCCTGGACTCCGGCCTGGTCGGCGACCGGCTGGCGGCCACCTGGGCGGCCCGCTCGGCCAACCTGGCCACCCGGGCGGACGCGATCACCGGGGTCAGCGAGTTCCCGAACCTCGCCGAGAAGGCCGTGGTCCGCACCCCGGAACCGGCCGAACCCGGCGGCGGCCTGCCCGCGGTCCGCTACGCCGAGGCCTACGAGGAGTTGCGCGACCGCTCCGACCGGGTCCTCGCCGAGACGGGCGCCCGACCCAGGGTCTTCCTCGCCACGCTCGGCCCGGTCGCCGCGCACAACGCGCGCGCCGGGTTCGCCGCCAACCTGTTCCAGGCGGGCGGCATCGAGACCGTGACCGGCGGGGTGATCTCCGACGCGGAGACCGCCGCCGCCCGCTTCGCCGAGAGCGGCGCCACCGTCGCCTGCCTCTGCGGATCGGACAGGTCCTACACCGAGCTGGCCGCCCCGGTGATCGAGGCGCTGCGCGGCAGCGCCACCCGGTTGCTGCTGGCGGGCAAGCCGTCCGACGAGCACCTGCGCTCCGGTGTGGACGATTTCGTGTTCACCGGCTGCGACGCGCTGACGGTGCTGCGCACCACGCTGGAGACGTTGGGAGTCCCCGCATGAGCATCCCCGATTTCTCCGCCGTCGACCTCGGCGAGCCGGTCTCCCCGGCCCTCGCCGACTGGCAGAAGGCGCTCGACGAGTCCACCGGCAAGGGCGCCGACGCCCTGGCCTGGGAGACCCCGGAGGGCATCGGCGTCAAGCCGGTCTACACCGCCGAGGACACCGCGGGCCTGGACTTCCTGGGCACCTACCCGGGCATCGCCCCGTACCTGCGCGGGCCGTACCCGACGATGTACGTCAACCAGCCGTGGACGATCCGCCAGTACGCCGGGTTCTCCACCGCCGAGGAGTCCAACGCCTTCTACCGGCGCAACCTCGCCGCCGGTCAGAAGGGGCTGTCGGTCGCCTTCGACCTGGCCACCCACCGCGGCTACGACTCCGACCACCCCCGGGTGGCCGGTGACGTGGGCATGGCCGGTGTGGCCATCGACTCCATCTACGACATGCGCCAGCTCTTCGACGGCATCCCGCTGGACAAGATGTCGGTGTCGATGACCATGAACGGCGCGGTGCTGCCGGTGCTGGCGCTCTACGTCGTCGCGGCCGAGGAGCAGGGGGTGAAGCCGGAGCAGCTCGCGGGGACCATCCAGAACGACATCCTCAAGGAGTTCATGGTCCGCAACACCTACATCTACCCGCCGCGGCCGTCGATGCGGATCATCTCCGACATCTTCAGCTTCACCTCCCAGCACATGCCGAAGTACAACTCCATCTCCATCTCCGGCTACCACATGCAGGAGGCCGGGGCGACCGCCGACCTGGAGCTGGCCTACACGCTGGCCGACGGCGTGGAGTACATCCGGGCGGGCCGCGAGGCCGGGCTGGACGTGGACCGGTTCGCGCCGCGGCTGTCGTTCTTCTGGGCGATCGGCATGAACTTCTTCATGGAGGTCGCCAAGATGCGCGCGGCCCGGCTGCTGTGGGCCAAGCTGGTCAAGCAGTTCGAGCCGAAGTCGTCGAAGTCGCTGAGCCTGCGCACGCACTGCCAGACCTCCGGCTGGTCGCTGACCGCCCAGGACGTCTACAACAACGTCATCCGCACCTGCGTGGAGGCCATGGCCGCCACCCAGGGGCACACGCAGTCGCTGCACACCAACGCCCTCGACGAGGCGCTGGCGCTGCCCACGGACTTCTCCGCGCGCATCGCCCGCAACACCCAGCTACTGCTCCAGCAGGAGTCCGGTACCACCCGGGTGATCGACCCGTGGGGCGGCAGCTCGTTCGTCGAGCGGCTCACCTACGACCTGGCCCGCAAGGCGTGGGGCCACATCAGCGAGGTGGAGGCCGCGGGCGGCATGGCGCAGGCCATCGACGCGGGCATCCCCAAGCTGCGGATCGAGGAGGCCGCCGCGCGCACCCAGGCGCGCATCGACTCCGGCCGCCAGCCGGTCATCGGCGTCAACAAGTACCGCGTGGACGAAGACGAGCAGATCGACGTGCTCAAGGTCGACAACGCCGGGGTGCGCGCCCAGCAGCTCGACAAGCTGCGGCGGCTGCGCGAGGAGCGCGACAACGACGCCGTGCAGAGCAGGCTCGACGCGCTCACCCGGGCCGCCGACGCCGACGGCAACCTGCTGGAGCTGGCCATCGACGCGGCCCGCGCCAAGGCCACCGTCGGGGAGATCTCCGAGGCGCTGGGCAAGGTCTGGGGCCGCCACGCCGCGCAGATCCGCACGATCTCCGGCGTCTACCGGGACGAGGTGGGAGCCGGGGTGTCCAACGTGGACGGTGCGCGGGCGGTCGTGGACGCGTTCGCCGAGGCCGAGGGGCGCCGCCCGCGCATCCTGGTCGCCAAGATGGGCCAGGACGGGCACGACCGCGGCCAGAAGGTGATCGCCACCGCGTTCGCCGACCTCGGCTTCGACGTCGACGTGGGCCCGCTGTTCTCCACCCCCGGCGAGGTCGCGCGCCAGGCCGTCGAGGCCGACGTGCACATCGTCGGGGTCAACTCCCTCGCCGCCGGGCACCTCACGCTGGTGCCCGCGCTGCGCGAGGAGCTGGCCGGGCTGGGCCGCGACGACATCATGATCGTCGTCGGCGGTGTCATCCCGCCGCAGGACTTCGACGAGCTGCGGGCCGCGGGCGCGGCGGCGATCTTCCCGCCGGGCACCGTGATCGCCGACGCCGCCGCCGAGCTGCTGCGCAAGCTCGGCGATCAGCACGGGTACGAGCTTGGCTAGGCTGCCCGACCTGGATTCGCTGGTCAAGGGCGTGCTGGCCGGGGACAGGGGCCTGCTGTCGCGGGCCATCACCCTGGTGGAGTCCCGGCGGGCCGACCACCGCGCGCTCGCCCAGGAGCTGCTCGTCGAGCTGCTCCCGCACGCGGGCGGCGCGCACCGGGTCGGCATCACCGGGGTCCCCGGCGTCGGCAAGTCGACCTTCATCGACGCGCTCGGCACCAACCTGACCGGCGCGGGCAGGCGGGTCGCGGTGCTGGCCGTCGACCCGTCCTCGACCCGCACCGGCGGCAGCATCCTGGGCGACAAGACCAGGATGCAGCGGCTGGCGGTGGACCCGGCCGCGTTCATCCGGCCCTCGCCCACCTCCGGCACGCTCGGCGGCGTTGCCCAGGCCACCCGCGAGACCATCGTGCTGATGGAGGCGGCGGGCTTCGACACCGTGCTGGTGGAGACCGTCGGCGTCGGGCAGTCGGAGACGACCGTGGCCAACATGGTCGACTGCTTCCTGTTCCTCACCCTCGCCCGCACCGGCGACCAGCTCCAGGGCATCAAGAAGGGCGTGCTGGAACTGGCCGACGTCATCGCGGTCAACAAGGCCGACGGCGAGCACGCCCGCGACGCGCAGAAGGCGGCCCGCGAACTGGCCGGGGCGCTGCGGCTGCTGCGCTCGCCGGAGGCCACCTGGACGCCGCCGGTGCTGACGTGCAGCGGTCAGGAGAACCTGGGACTGGACACGCTGTGGGAGCAGGTCGAGCAGCACCACAAGGCCCTCGACGGGTCCGGTGAGCTGGCCGAGAAGCGGCGCACCCAGCAGGTCGACTGGACCTGGTCGATGGTCCACGACACCCTGCTGTCGCGGCTGCGCGAGCACCCGGCGGTCCGCGCGCTCACCCCGTCGGTCGAACAGCGGGTGCGCGACGGCGAGCTGACCGCCACCCTGGCCGCGCAGAAGATCCTTTCGGCCTTCGCGGAGCGTGAGCGGTCCGACTAACCTGGTGGTCGTCCCGTTACGCTCCCGACCCTGGAGGCAGGCCCCCATGGCCGTCCGCGCGACCAAGCTGCTGCTCGCGGTGTTCGTCGTGTTCCTGCTCGGCGCCGCGCCCGCCGGGGCGAGCACCCTCGCCCAGCCGCCGACGACCACCGCCCCGGCCGGGCCCGTGATCGACGCGCCCAGCGAGGCGGACACGGCCAAGTCCCGCAACAACCTGATCATCGGCGCGGTCGCGGTGGTGCTGCTCGGCATCGTCGTCTACGGCAACCGGACGCGGGCCAAGAAGAAGAAGTAGGGAGCGGTTCGGCTCAGCGGACGCCCGGTTGTCTTGATCATCGAATTCGGCCTCGCCGAAGCCGGTCGCCCGCTCGGCGCAGCGCGCGGACCGCGGACCGCGCCGGGGTGGGCGAGGACACAGTGCCCGGACCGGATGGGGCAGGATCGTCCCCGATGGACACCGCAGCCGAAGCCCAGTACCCCGTCGGAGGGATCGCGTGACCGTGCTGTACTCGCGCCCCGACCTGCCCGCGGACGACGACTCCGGAGCCCCGGGAGGTGATCCCGCTGTGCTGATCTCCCCGAGTGGGGTCAGTATGCCCCCTGTGGAGGATCTCGGAGCGGGCCGCGGCCCCGACTGGCTCGACGGCTGGCTGGCCGCCAACTCCGGCGACGTGCTCGCCTGGTTCCGCCACCTGCACGCCAACCCGGAGCTGTCCCGGCAGGAGTTCGCCACCACCGAGCTGGTCGCGGGCCTGCTCAAGTCGGCGGGCCTGCAACCGCAGGGCCTGCCCGGCGGCACCGGCCTGGTCTGCGACATCGGCACCGGCGGGCGCTGCGTGGCGCTGCGCGCCGACATGGACGCGCTGCCGCTGACCGAGGCCACCGGCCTGCCGCACGCGGCCACCGAGCCCGGCGCCTGCCACGCCTGCGGCCACGACGCGCACACCACGATCCTGCTGGCCACCGCGCTGGCGCTGGCGAGCGCGCCGGAGCTGCCCGGCCGCATCCGGCTGATCTTCCAGCCCGCCGAGGAGGTCATGCCCGGCGGTGCCCTGGAGGTGATCGACGCGGGCGGCCTCGACGGCGTCGACCGGATCTTCGGCCTGCACTGCGACCCGAGGCTGGAGGTCGGCAGGGTCGGCACCCGGGTCGGCGCCATCACCTCCGCGACGGACCTGCTGGAACTGCACCTCACCTCACCCGGCGGCCACACCTCCCGCCCGCACCTCACCGCAGACCTGGTGCACGCCCTCGGCACGGTCATCACCGGCCTGCCCGCGCTGCTGTCGCGCCGCGTCGACCCCCGCTCCGGCACCGTCCTGGTGTGGGGCGCGGTGCACGCGGGCGAGGCGCCCAACGCCGTGCCGCGCGAGGGCCTGCTGCGCGGCACCCTGCGCACCGGCGACCACTCGATCTGGGCCGAGCTGGAACCACTGGTCGCGGGCCTGGTGCAGTCGCTGCTGGTGCCCACCGGCGTCGGCTACGACCTGCACCACCGCCGCGGCGTCCCGCCGGTGCTCAACGACGCGGACAGCACCGAGGTCCTGGACAACGCCGTCGTCGCCGCCCTCGGCGAGGGGGCGCTCACCACCACCAACCAGTCCAGCGGCGGCGAGGACTTCGGCTGGTACCTGCAGCACTGCGCGGGCTCGTTCATGCGCCTGGGCGTCTGGCCGGGCGAGGGCCCGATGCGCGACCTGCACCAGCCCACGTTCCAGCTCGACGAGCGCGCCCTGCTCACCGGCGTGCGGGTGATGGCGCACACCGCGTTGGCGGCGCTCGCCTGAGCCGTCACGACCGAGCGGTCACCACTGGTGGGCGACGTCCACCACGAGCCGCGGCGGGCCGCTGAGCACCAGCACCCGGAACGGCAGCCGCGCGCGGACACCCACGCCGAGTCCGGTCTGGCCCTCGAACGAGCCCGCCCACGCCACCTGCCGCAGCGTCGGCAGGCCGGTCGCGTCCACCAGCTCGGCCCGGTTCGCCGGGAGGTAGGTGGGGTTCCCGGCGTCGTCGTAGGCCGGGTTCTCCGCGATGACCTGGAGGAACGCGCCGCCGCGCAGGGGGACCGGGTCACCGGTGGGGTCCTCGCTGACCGCGGGCACGTACTCGACGCGGTAGCCGCTGGTGGCGGCGACGTCGAGCACCAGGCGGTCGAAGCAGGGCTGGGTACCCGCGCGGACGTCGGTCAGCGGCCCGTACGCGGTGGGCGGGGCGGTCTTCGCCCCGGAACCCCAGGTGATCCCGCAGTACGAGGTCGCCGCGGTGGCGGTGGTGACGGGTAAGAGCGCGGCGGCGGTGGCGGCCACGAGGGCGATGCGGAAGGCGTTTCGTCTCATACCGACAAGACGTGCGAGCCTCGCCCTGGTTGTGTCAGCTTGTTGCGGGACCGATCCCGCTGCACGGGCGGTTGCGCAGGTCGGCCACGTAGTCCGCGGGCGCCCCGGCGGCCTCCGCCGCGTCGGCCATCACACCCAGGTAGCGGGCCGAGGGCAGACCGCCCTCGTAGGCGTCCAGCACGTACAGCCAGGCCAGCACCGAGCCCTCCAGCGTCTGCACCCGCAACCGGATCTTGGAGTGCAGCCCCAGCTCGGAGCCCTCCCACCGGTCCAGGTTCCCCTCGTCGTCGGTGACGTCGTAGAGCACGACGAACACCTGCGAGTCCGGGTCCTCGACGATGGTGGCCAGCGCGCCCTCCCAGCCGATGTCCTCACCGCCGAAGGTCAGCCGCCAGCCCACCAGCCAGCCGGTGCCCGCCATCGGCGAGTGCGGGGCACGTTCCATCATCTGGCCCGGATCCATGTTCGACCCGTAGGCGGCGTAGAGCGGCACGCCGACAGCCTAGCGACGATGGCGCCGAACGCCAGGCAGCCGCGCGGTGGATCACCATTTCGCGGCCACCCGCCGCGGCCCCGCGACCGCCCGCATATGGTGTTCGCGGACGTCAGCGCCGTTTTTGTCAGTTCGTGCGAAGGAGGACCTGGTGACCCGGATCGTGATCATGGGTGGGGGTCCGGCCGGTTACGAGGCCGCCCTGGTCGCCGCGCAGCACGGGGCCGAGGTCACCGTGGTCGAGCGCGAGGGCCTCGGCGGCGCCTGCGTGCTCTACGACTGCGTGCCGTCGAAGACCTTCATCGCCTCCGCCAGCGCCAGGGTCGCCTTCCGCGGCGCCGACGAACTCGGCATCGGCGTGGACGACGTGGACTCCACCGTGCACCTGCCGGTCGTCCGCGGCCGGGTCCGCGGCCTGGCGCTGGCGCAGTCCGCCGACGTCCGCAACCGGGTGCAGCGCGAGGGCGTGCGGGTGGTGCACGGCGAGGCCCGCTTCTGCGACCCGCACACCGGCATGGCCAGCCACCGGGTGCGCGTCGAGTCCCGCGGCGAGTCCGAGGTGGTCGAGGCCGACGTGGTGCTGATCGCCACCGGGGCCACCCCCAGGGTCATCCCCGGTGCCGAGCCCGACGGCAAGCGGGTGCTGGACTGGCGCCAGATCTACGACCTGGAGGAGCTGCCCGAGCACCTGGTCGTGGTCGGCTCCGGGGTCACCGGCGCCGAGTTCGCCTCCGCGTTCATCGAGATGGGCGTGAAGGTCACCGTCATCTCCAGCCGCGACCGGGTGCTGCCGCACGAGGACGCCGAC
Organism: Actinokineospora sp. PR83; assembly: GCF_021056305.1. Taxonomy (NCBI): domain Bacteria; kingdom Bacillati; phylum Actinomycetota; class Actinomycetes; order Pseudonocardiales; family Pseudonocardiaceae; genus Actinokineospora; species Actinokineospora sp. PR83. The sequence continues at coordinate 29,072 of NZ_JAJCXD010000083.1, read as the reverse complement.
GCCGCCGCGGTGCTGGAGGACGTGTTCGCCGAGCGCGGCACCACCCTGGTCAAGCACGCCCGCGCGGAGCGCATCGACCGCGATGGAACCGGGGTCACCGTGCACCTCAAGGGCGGCGAGGTCGTGCGCGGCAGCCACGCGCTGATGACCGTCGGGTCCGTCCCCAACACCGACGACATCGGCCTGGAGCGGATCGGCCTCGCCCCGGGCGACGGCGGCTTCCTCAAGGTCGACCGGGTCTCGCGGACCGGCGTCCCCGGCGTCTACGCGGCGGGCGACTGCACCGGCGTGCTGATGCTGGCGTCCGTCGCGGCCATGCAGGGCCGCATCGCCATGTGGCACGCGCTCGGCGAGGGGGTGGCCCCGATCAAGCTCAAGACCGTCGCGGCGAACGTGTTCACCCACCCGGAGATCGCCACCGTCGGCATCAACCAGCAGGCCATCGACGCGGGCACGGTCCCGGCGCGCACCGTCATGCTGCCGCTGGCCACCAACGCCAGGGCCAAGATGGAGGGCCTGCGCCGCGGCTTCGTGAAGCTGTTCTGCCGCCCGGCCACCGGGGTGGTCATCGGCGGGGTGATCGTGGCGCCGCGGGCGAGCGAGCTGATCCTGCCCATCGCGCTGGCCGTGCAGAACCAGCTCACGGTGGACGACCTGGCGCTGACCTTCTCGGTCTACCCGTCGCTGTCGGGGTCGATCACCGAGGCGGGCCGCCAGCTCATGCGCCACGACGACCTGGACTGACCGGTGGGGATGATCGGCTACTACATCCGCCTGCCCGCGGCCGACGTCGACCGCGCCCGGTCCGACCGCGGCTGGGTACTGGGCCTGTTCCACGACCCGGCGTACGCCGACCGGGTCCTCGACACGGACAAGGCCTGGCACGGCGTTCAGTTCCTGCTGGAGCGCTCGGGTGCGCCGGTGGACCCGGTGTTCGGCGGCGCGGAACTGGCGGGGCCGCCCGGGACCGCACCGGAGGAAGCGGTGCTGGAGTTCCCGCCCACCCGGGTCGCGGCCATCGCCGCGCACCTGTCGGCGACGCCGTTCGACCTGCTCGCCGCCCACTTCGACCCGGCGGAACTCACCGGGGCGGGCGTCTACCCGATGGTCTGGGAGGACCCCGAGGAGGACCTCGCCTACCTCGGCGGCGCCTACCGGGGACTGGTGGAGCTGTTCACCGCGGCGGCGGCCGGGGGCGACACTGTGTTGTTGTGGATCAGCTAACCGTTGCCGAGAGTCGCCATTTTTAGCAAGATCGGGTGAAAGAGATCGTCTAGTCTGGTCACCACTGGATGGAAGCGGTACTCATAGTGGTCCTGTTGCGCCACAGGTCGTGCTGGAGGCCACCATGTCTGCTCGGTCGGAGTGCCCGGAGTGCCTGGGATCGGGCCTCGCCCCGAACCGCCGCGATTTCTGCCCGCGCTGCGGGGGGATCGGCCAGGTCCCGAAGAGCGTGTCGGAGCGCGAAACGCTGCGCCCCGGGTGCCGGTGAGCGAACGGTCCCCGGGCCACCCACCCCTCACGTTCCCACCACGGTGCGCGATCATCCGGTGAAAGCCCCACGGCACCGGAGAGCACACCTGTGAACCAGCCCCACCCCGGCCAGTACCCGGGCGTCCCGCCCCAGTCAGGTCCTTTCCCCCAGCCGGGCCACCCGCAGGGGTCACCGCAGCAGGGCGGCCACCCGCAGCAGCCGGGGTACCCGCAGTCGGGCGGCTTCCCGCAACCCGGCTTCCCGCAGCCAGGTTTCCCGCAGCCACCCGGTGGTCAGCCGCAGCCCGGGTACCCGCCGCAGCCCGGTCACTTCCCCCAGGGCGGGCCGCAGTACCCGCCGCAGTGGGGGCCAGGCCACCCGCAGCAGTACGGCCGGTACCCGGGTGGTCCGATGCCCGCCCCGATCAACGTCCACGCGTTCGTCGGGCTCGGGTGCACCGGGCTGGGAATGGTGTTCCTGCTCCTCCTGCCGGTCCCGGCGGTCTTCACCCTCGCCCTCGTGGCCGCGGGCGTGGTGTTCTCCAGCATCGGTCTGGCGAAGGCGAACAAGGGCGCCATGGGCAACAAGACGCCTGCCATCGCCGCCTTCGCCGTGAGCATCCTGGCCGTGCTGGTGATCCTGGTCCTGATCCTGGTGAACGTTCTCGTGCACATCTAGGGCCGGGTTCGCATCCCGACCCTCGCGTTCCCGGGCATCGTCCGAGAGGTCTTGAACTGAGGTCAGTCGTCGTCCTCGACCCAGTCGAAGGTGCGGGTGACGGCCTTCTTCCACTTTTTGAAGGTCTTCTCCCGCTCCGCCTCGTCCAGCGACGGGGTCCACTCCTTGTCCTTGGCCCAGTTGGTGCGGATGTCGTCCTCGCCCGCCCAGAAGCCGACCGCGAGGCCCGCGGCGTAGGCGGCGCCCAGGGCGGTGGTCTCCGCGACCACCGGGCGGATGACCGGCACGCCCAGGATGTCGGCCTGGAACTGCATCAGCAGCTCGTTGACCACCATCCCGCCGTCGACCTTCAGCGACTTGAGGGGGACGCCGGAGTCGGCGTTCATCGCCTCGATCACCTCGCGGCTCTGGTAGGCCGTGGCCTCCAGGACCGCGCGGGCCAGGTGGCCCTTGTTGACGAAGCGGGTGAGGCCGACGATCGCGCCGCGCGCGTCCGAGCGCCAGTAGGGGGCGAACAGGCCGGAGAACGCGGGGACGAAGTAGCAGCCGCCGTTGTCCCGCACCGACCGGGCGTGCTCCTCGATCTCGGCCGCGCTGCCGATCATGCCCAGGTTGTCGCGGATCCACTGCACCAGGGAGCCGGTGACCGCGATCGAGCCCTCCAGCGCGTACACCGGGGCGTTGTCGCCGATCTTGTAGCAGACCGTGGTGAGCAGGCCGTTCTCGCTCATCACCTGCTCGGTGCCGGTGTTGAGCAGCACGAAGTTGCCGGTGCCGTAGGTGTTCTTGGCCTCGCCCGGCGACAGGCAGGCCTGGCCGAAGGTGGCCGCCTGCTGGTCGCCCAGGATGCCCGCGATGGGCACGCCCGCCAGCGCGCCGCGCTCGCGCACCTTGCCGTAGACCTCCGAGGAGGAGCGGATCTCCGGCAGCATCGACAGCGGGATGCCCATCTCCGCGGCGATGTCGGCGTCCCAGGACAGGGTGGACAGGTCCATCAGCAGCGTGCGGGAGGCGTTGGTGGGGTCGGTGACGTGCAGGCCGCCGTCGACGCCGCCGGTCATGTTCCACAGCACCCAGGTGTCCATGTTGCCGAACAGCAGGTCGCCCGCCTCGGCCCGCTCCCTGGCGCCCTCGACGTTGTCGAGGATCCACTTGACCTTGGGCCCGGAGAAGTAGGTGGCCAGCGGCAGCCCCGTCTTCTGCCGGTAGCGCTCCTGACCGCCGCCCAGGTTGCCCAGCTCGGTGGCGATCCGGTCGGTGCGGGTGTCCTGCCAGACGATGGCGTTGTGGACCGGCTTGCCGGTCTTGCGGTCCCACACCACCGCGGTCTCGCGCTGGTTGGTGATGCCCACCGCGGCGATGTCGGCCGCGGTCAGGTCGGCCTTGGCCAGCGCGCCCGCGGCCACCGCCCTGGTGTTCTCCCACACCTCGGCCGGGTTGTGCTCGACCCACCCCGCCCTGGGGAAGATCTGCTCGTGTTCGCGCTGGTCGACCGCGACCACCTCGCCCGCGTGGCTGAAGATCATGCAACGGGTGGAGGTGGTGCCCTGGTCGATCGCGGCGACGTACGTGGTCATCTGCTGGGTCAGCCTTTCAGTCGCTGGGGGAGGACGGTCTCTCGGTCAGGCGGCCTGGGGCAAGACCTGGAACAGCAGGCCCGCCAGCACCGCGCCGACGAGCGGCCCGACCACCGGCACCCAGGAGTACCCCCAGTCGGCGCCGCCCTTGCCCTTGATCGGCAGCACCGCGTAGGCCAGCCGCGGGCCGAGGTCGCGCGCCGGGTTGATGGCGTAGCCGGTGGGGCCGCCGAGGGAGTTGCCGATGCCGATGACCACGAACATCACCGCCGCGTAGCCCAGCGCGCCGTTGCCGAAGGCGGGCACGCCGTCCTCCCCGGCCTTGGCCGCCGGGCTGGTCAGGATCCACAGGACCAGCACGAAGGTGCCGATGACCTCGGTGAGCACGTTCCACGGCAGGTTCCGCACGGTGGGCCCGGTGGCGAAGATGCCCAGGGTGCCCTCCGGCTCGTCGTGGTCGTCGAACTGGAGCTTGTAGGTCAGCCAGCACAGCACGGCGCCGAGGAAGGCGCCCACCAGCTCACCGATCAGGTACGCGGGGACGTCGCCCCAGGGCAGCTTGCCCGCGCTGAGCAGCCCGACGGTGACCGCCGGGTTCAGGTGCGCCCCGGTGGGCGCGGCGATGCTGGCGCCGATGAACACGGCCATGCCCCAGCCCATGTTGACCAGCAGCCAGCCGCCCTGGAACCCGAGCGACTTGCGCAGCACCGTGTTGGCGACGACACCGCAACCGAGCAGCGTCAGCGCGGCGGTGCCCATCAACTCCCAGAGGACGATCTCCCCGAAACCCACCGACCGGACTCCCCTCGACGGGGGCGGCCCACATGCCAAACCGGTCGGGCCGGCCGCGGTGCCTACCCTGAGCGAGATCGGACGCTACCGCCAAGTACGGGCTGCTGTCCATGGCACGTGTGGCGCTCTGCACTGCTTCCGCGGGGAGGATTGCGCGCGGTGTGCGCGTGTCGCAGGTAGCGTTGGTGATGTCCGATTCCGATGGTGGGAGAGCAGGAGCCAGACCATGGCCGACGAGCCGACCAGCCGATCCACACCGGACACCGACGCCGGTGGCCTCGGCCCCGCCGACCGCGCCGAGGCGTGGCGCAGGCTGGGCTCGGAGACCTTCGACGTGGTGGTGGTCGGCGGTGGCGTCGTCGGCGCCGGTGCCGCGCTCGACGCAGCCACCCGGGGCCTGCGGGTGGCCCTGGTGGAGGCCCGCGACCTGGCCTCCGGCACGTCGAGCCGCTCCAGCAAGCTGTTCCACGGCGGCCTGCGCTACCTGGAGCAACTGGAGTTCGGGTTGGTCCGCGAGGCGCTGCGGGAGCGGGAGCTGATGCTGACCCGGCTCGCCCCGCACCTGGTGAAACCGGTGAGCTTCCTGTACCCGCTGCGCCACCGGGTGTGGGAGCGCCCGTACACCGCCGCCGGGCTGTTCCTCTACGACTCCATGGGCGGCGCCCGCTCGGTTCCCGGGCAGAAGCACCTCAGCCGCGCGGGCGCGCTGCGCCTGATCCCCTCGCTCAAGCGGGACGCGTTGATCGGCGGCATCCGCTACTACGACGCGCAGGCCGACGACGCCCGGCACACGATGACGGTCGCCCGCACGGCCGCGCACTACGGCGCCGTGGTCCGCACCTCCACCCAGGTGGTCGACTTCCTGCACGAGGCCGACCGGGTCACCGGGGTCCGGGTGCGCGACGCCGAGGGCGGCGAGTCGGTCGACGTGCGGGCCGGGGTGGTCATCAACTGCACCGGCGTGTGGACCGACGAGTTGCAGCGCGCCTCCGGGTCGCGCGGGCGGTTCCGGGTCCGGGCGAGCAAGGGCGTGCACATCGTCGTGCCCCGGGACCGGATCGTCGCCGAGGACACCGGGCTGATCCTGCGCACGGAGAAGTCGGTGCTGTTCGTCATCCCGTGGCGCAACCACTGGATCGTGGGAACGACCGACACGGACTGGAACCTCGACCTGGCCCACCCGGCGGCGACGAAGAAGGACATCGACTACATCCTCGACCACGTCAACTCGGTGCTGGCGACCCCGCTGACCCACGACGACATCGAGGGCGTGTACGCGGGGTTGCGGCCACTGCTGGCCGGGGAGAGCGAGGAGAGTTCCAAGCTCTCCCGCGAGCACGCCGTGGCCCGGGTCGCCCCCGGGCTGGTCGCCATCGCCGGGGGCAAGTACACGACCTACCGGGTCATGGCCGCCGACGCGGTGGACGCGGCCGCGGTCGACCTGCCCGGGCGGCTGCGGCCCTCGATCACCGACCAGGTGCCGCTGTTGGGCGCCGACGGGTACCACGCGCTGGTCAACCAGGCGGATCTGCTGGCCACCCGGCACGGGGTGCACCCGTACCGGGTGCGGCACCTGCTGGACCGGTACGGGTCGCTGGTGCACGAGGTGCTGGCGCTGGCCGAGTCCGACCCGGACCTGTTGAAGCCGGTGGAGGAGGCGCCCGACTACCTGCGGGCTGAGATCGTCTACGCGGCCAGTCACGAGGGGGCGCTGCACCTGGAGGACGCGTTGGCTCGGCGGACGCGGATCTCCATCGAGTACCCGCACCGGGGGGTTGCCTGCGCGGAGCAGGTGGCTGAGTTGATGGGTGGGGTGCTCGGGTGGGACGAGGCCGAGCGGAAGCGGGAAGTGGAGATCTACCTGGCTCGGGTGGAGGCTGAGCGGGACTCGCAGACGTTGCCCGGGGATGAGGCTGCGGATGCGACTCGGTCGGCTGCGCCTGAGTCCCGGCCGTACCTGCTGGAGCCGGTGATCTAGCGGGCTCGGGCCTGGTTGCGTCGTTGTCGATCGCCGGGCGATTCGGTGTCCGGGTGGATCTGCTCGGCCGTGCCTGCTTATCAAAGCCCGGGATTTTTGGGGGCGTGCCCGGGTGGGTGGATCTGCTTGGGCGGGGCCCCTACGCCGATCATGTGCCCAGTGTGACCGAGTGGGGCTGAAGAGATGCCCCACAGCCCAGGCAGGCTTGCACATGATCGGCTCCCCCACCCAAGCAAATCCACCCACCCGAGCGTCTGCGTAGCCGGGCCGGCGGTTGGTGGGGTGGCTGGTTTTCGCTGCGCCCGCGGGGGTTGCGGGTGGCTGGCGGTCAAGCCGCCGGTGGGGTTCGGCGTGGCGGGTTGGCAGGCTGCCGGTGGGTGGGGTGTGTCTACTGTGGTCGGTTCTGGCTCTGGTCCAGGAGTTCGGTGACCTGGTGGAGGAGGTTCCTGGGGGTGGAGGGGGAGATCGTGGCCCAGGGGGTGCCGTCGGGGGAGGGGCGGCGGGTTTGGAGGTAGCGGCCCTGGGGGGTGTCGAAGTAGCTGATGACCGTGGGGGTGCGGTGGCGCTTGCCCCAGCGGTCTCGGGTTGCTGTGCCCAGGCGGCCGTGGGCGGTGACCTCGGTGATCATGTCGGCCAGGGTGGTGGCGTCTGCGGGGCGGATGCCTTGGGCGTGCAGGGCTTTGGCGAACTCGAGGTGGGGGTCCTTGGCGGCCGCTTCCAGTGCCGGGGCGGGGAGGGGCACGGAGTGGCCGGGGCCCGGGGGGTGGGGCGGGAGGACGGAGAGGGCGTGGCGGGGCAGACCGGTGGGTTCGGCTTCGGTGAGGGTGAGCTGGTTGTCCCGGAGGACGGCCAGGACCGCCTTGTCGCCGGTGGTGGCTGCCAGGGCGCGGATGGGGGCGCCGTGCCAGAGGCGGGCGTCGACCTCTCGGTCCGGGCGGGGCAGGAGCCACAGGAGGGATTCGGTGCGGGGGTCGACGTCCACGGGGCCGCCCAGACCTCGGTGGGCGAGGGATTGCCAGGCTTGGGCCACCAGGGTGGCGCGTTCCCGGGTGGTCCTGCCGGGGGAGGGGACTTTGAGGACCAGGGGGAGTGGGTCGATTCCCAAGTGGTCGGTGAGCACGTCGAATTCGAGGGCCGACAGGGTGATGGGGGGTCGGCCCTCGAATTCGACGAAGAGGGGGGTTGGTGCCGTCAACGGGGGTCAGCCCCCGATGACGCCCGGCGGGAGGTGGAAGTCTTCGCCGTTGATGTCGTGGGACTCGACGATGTTCTGCTCGGTCTGGCTCAGGTCGCGTCTGCGGCCGCCCACCTGGCGGTCGTTGGGGTTGGTGCCCGTGCCGTTCGCCACCGACTCCGCCGCGTCGCCGAACCACTGGCTGGAGCCGAGGGCCTCGGTGCCGAAGCGGCGGGGGGCCATGCGGTTGTCGGAGCCCGTGCCCATGCCGCCCGCGCCGCCTGCCATGGGGGCGCCCGCCCCCGCGCCGGGGTTCATGCTGCCGGGGGCAGCGGTGCCCGCCGCGGTGGCCGCGCCCGCGGTGTTGAAGTCGTCGCCGCCGAAGCCGGGCATGCCGGGCATCCCGCTGCCGCCGCCGATGCCGGGGGCGCGGTGGGTGGCGGGGTTGCCCGGGGCGGCCGTGCCGACGTTGTTGGTGGAGCGGCTGCGCTCGCGGTCCTTCGCGCCGGGGGTGGAACCGGTGACCGGCGTGGAGAAGCCGACCTCGCCCGTCGGGACGGTGCCCACCTGCATGCCGGGGCCCAGCGGGGCGCGGGGGGTGAACGGGGTGCGCTGGAAGCCCCCCGCGTGGGACAGGCCCGTGCCCTGGCTCGGGCCGTGGCCGCCCACGTGGACGTTGCCGTGGCCGCCGCCGTGCGGGCCGCCGACGGTGTGGGTGGGGCGGTGCGCGGTGCCCTGCTCGGAGGCCGGGGTGTTCAGGGTGCCGGAGAACGACGCGGAGTGGGTGAGGCCGTCGACGCCCTCGCCGCGGTTGTGGTGCAGGGTGCCGGAGTCGAGCAGGGCGGCGGGCTTGGTGAAGCCGACGACCGCGGCCAGGTTCGTGGTGGTGTTCAGCTCGTAGGCGGCCATCACCTCGAACGCGGTCTGCTCGCCTGCGGACTGCGCGGCCTCGATCGGCTCGGCGTCGGTCTGCACGCCGACGACCGCCAGCGCCGGGGCGGCGGTCGGGTCGGGCTGCTGGCTGGGCACGTCCTCGGGGGCGGGCATCTCCGCGCGCGCCTTGGCGATGTGGTCGCCCTGGTTCTCCACCACGAGGCGCATGTTCCCGGCCTCGACCGCGCTGGACTGCGCCCACGCCGCGAGCGGGGCGAGCTTGTCGTAGGCGGCACCGGCCGCGCGACCGACCCACTGGCTGCCGGTGGCGCCCAGGGTCTCGCCCAGGTCCTGACCGACCTCGGTCAGCGCGGCGGCGATGGCCGCCCAGCGCCGCGACGGGTCGGCCGACGCCGGGGCGCCGGGGCCGTCGTGCAGCATCCGGTACAGCTCTTCGTGGGTGAAGCCGCGCCAGCGCTTGGCTTCGTCCGTCGTGGTGGTGGCCTGCTCGGTCATGCCCGTCCCCTCGCCCTGCCTGATCCCTCGCCCGAGTGCCGCGGGTGCTTAACCCTGCGACCCCTTCTGCGTGACGGTCGCGGAGTTGTCCTCTTCGAGCAGCCGGTACTGCTCGGTGATCTTGTCCAGGTTGTGCACCGCCGTGTCCAGCTGGGCGCGGAAGGTGCGCAGCGCCAGCAGTGCGGCCCGCTCCTGGTCGTCGGCGGTGAGGCCGTTGACCGCGGTGGCCGCCTCCGCGCTGACCGGGTCCTTGGCCCACGGCTCGACCCGCAGGCCGATGTCGTCGAGGCCCAGCTCGCCGTCGATGCGCGACAGCGCGGCGGTGAAGGCGGCGCGCAGCCCGGGCACCGCCTCGGGCGCCACGTTCAGCACGTCGAGCGGGTTGCCCGGCAGGCCCCCCTGGCCGCCGCCCTGCCCGTGCCCGTTGTTGCCTGGTGCCACGACGCCTCCCGTCACTGCCTGTGGGGTGACAACTCTAGCGAGTGCGCACCCTCGGATTCGACCATTACTGTGTCATGTCATAGACGTGCACCGACGCGGCCCAGTTCCGTAACCCGCGGGCTTTCCGCCGTTCCACTCCGGGCAACGGCTCACCCCGCCCGCGGGTTGCGCAGGACCAGCTCGCTCACCTCCGCCGTCTCCGCGACGGGGGTGAAGCCCAGCTTCTCGGCCACCCGGCGCGAAGCGGTGTTGCCGGGGGAGTGCTTGTAGCCGACCTCCTTGAGGTCCAGCGCGCCGAAGCCGAACCGCAGCACCGCGCCCAGCGCCTCGGTGGTCATCCCCCGGCCACGGGCCTCCGGGACCGCCCAGCAGCCCGCCTCGGCCAACCCGGAGTCCAGGTCGAGGTCCTTGAGCAGCACCTCGCCCAGGAAGGCGCCGGTCGTCGGCTCGGCCACCGCCCAGGAGAACCGGGTCTCCTCCGCCCAGGAGCGCGCCCGCTTGGCCACGTACGCGCCCGCTTCGGCGAGGGTCGAGACGGAGACGTGCGTCAGCCACCGCGCGCACTCCGGGTCGGCCAGACCCGCGACCAGCGCGGGCCGGTCGTCGATCAGCCGGTCCGCCCGCAGCGCGCGCAGGTAGTACCTGCCCGCGTTGATCTCCACCGGTTCCACACGGGCAACGCTAGCGCGTCCGGGCGACACCCGGGACTGGAACGGCTCCACCTGTGGACAACCCGGTCACGGCGGCGATCCGCGCTGTGGACAACTGCCCCGGAGCGGTCAGTGCCAGCGGCCGCGGCGGTCGTCCCAGTCGCGCCCGCGGTGGCGGTGGTGGAAGCGGTGCTGGTCGGCGGACCACCCGCGGCCACCCGGCCGCCGCGAGTTGAAGAACAGCACCAGCAGGACGATCACCACCGGGAGGGCGATCCCCCGGGACAGCACGAGCGCGGCGATCACGCCCAGCACCACCACGGGCACCAGCGCACCCGAGGAGTTGCGGATCCGCTCCCAGCGCACCGGCGGTGGCGGCGGCATGGCCGCGGGCGGCGCGGTGAGGAAGGAGGGCTTCGGGGCGGGCAGGTCGCTGAACAGGGCGACCAGGTCACCCCGGGTCTTGGCGGTGGTGACCCGCGCGGTGCGCTCGCCGTACTCGTCGACGTCGAGCCTGCCCGCGCTCATGTGCTCGCCCAGCAAGCGGAGCGCGTCCTCGCGCTCGGCGTTGCCGACGCGCATCCCGGAAGGCTCGAAGTCGCTCACCCGGTCGATGGTACGCAAAAAGCGGGCCTGACCACCTGAGCCCGTTCTCAGGGTCGGCGTTTGGCCGCTTCCTCCAGCGTGCCGGAGACGATCGTGACGAGCACCGCGACCACGATCGTCCACCAGGCGCCGGTGAACACCGTGAGCACGATCGAGCCCGGGATGCCCAGCAGCAGCGTCAGCGCGCACAGCGTGCTCAGCGCCTCGCTCAGCGGTGTCGCCACCAGCCCGCTCCCGCCGGTGGCCGCGGTCCGCGCCGAGGAGCGCGGCACCCGCCCCGGGCTGACCGCGCCGGTCAGGTCCGGGTGCGGGTCCGGCAGGTCGGCGAACAGCGAGTCGACCTCCGCCCGCGTGCGCGCGGCACCCGCGCGCACGCGGCGGAACTCGTACTCCGCCAACTCCAACCTGCCGGTCGACAGGTGCGTCGCCAGCATCCGCACCGCCTCGTCCCGCTCGGCGGCGCTGATCCGGATCTCCGCGTCCCGACCCTGCCCCGTCATGGCCGGGACCCCACGGGTCGATCAGTCCTTGATCTCGCAGATGACCGAACCCGTGGTCACCGTCTCGCCCTGGTTGACGCCGAGGCCGGTCACGGTGCCCGACTTGTGCGCGGTCACCGGGTTCTCCATCTTCATCGCCTCGAGCACCACGACCAGGTCGCCCGCCTCGACGGCCTGCCCGTCCTCGACGGCGATCTTGACGATGGTGCCCTGCATCGGCGCCGCCACCGCGTCACCCGAGGCCGCCGCGCCCGCCTTGCCGCCCGCGCGCTTGCGCGGCTTGGCCTTGGCCGCCGCGCCGCCACCGCCGGTGCCCACCGCCAGGTTGCCCGGCAGCGACACCTCCAGCCGACGGCCGCCGACCTCGACGACCACGTTCTGCCTCGGCTCGTCCTCGGTGGCCTCCGCGCCCCCGGTGAACGGCTCGATGGTGTTGTCGAACTCGGTCTCGATCCACCGGGTGTGCACGGTGAACTTCTCGCCGTCGCCGATGAAGGCGGGGTCGCGGACGATCGCCCGGTGGAACGGCACGACCGTGGCCATGCCCTCCACGACCAGCTCGTCGAGCGCGCGGCGGGACCGGGCCAGCGCCTGGTCGCGGTCGGCGCCGGTGACGATGACCTTGGCCAGCAGCGAGTCGAACTGCCCGCCGATGACGGTGCCGGACTCCACCCCGGAGTCCACCCGCACGCCGGGGCCGTCCGGGGCCGCCCAGGTGGTGACCGTGCCGGGGGCGGGCAGGAAGCCGCGACCGGCGTCCTCGCCGTTGATCCGGAACTCGATCGAGTGCCCGCGCGGGGTGGGGTCCTCGGTGAACCGCAGCGGCTCGCCCGCGGCGATGCGGAACTGCTCCAGCACCAGGTCGACACCCGCGGTCTCCTCCGAGACCGGGTGCTCCACCTGCAGGCGGGTGTTGACCTCCAGGAAGGAGATCGCGCCGTTGGCGCCGACGAGGTACTCGACGGTGCCCGCGCCGGAGTAGCCCGCCTCCTTGCAGATGGCCTTGGCCGAGGTGTGGATCTGGGCGCGCTGCTCGTCGGTCAGGAACGGCGCGGGCGCCTCCTCGACCAGCTTCTGGTGGCGGCGCTGCAGCGAGCAGTCGCGGGTGCCGACCACGACGACGTTGCCGTGCTTGTCCGCCAGCACCTGCGCCTCGACGTGCCGGGGCTTGTCCAGGTACAGCTCGACGAAGCACTCGCCGCGGCCGAAGGCGGTGACCGCCTCGCGCACCGCGGAGTCGAACAGCTCGGGGATCTCCTCGATGGTGCGGGCGACCTTGAGGCCGCGGCCGCCGCCGCCGAACGCCGCCTTGATCGCCACCGGCAGCCCGTGCTCCTCGGCGAAGGCGATGATCTCCTCGGCGCCGCCGACCGGCTCCTTGGTGCCGGGCACCAGCGGGGCGCCCGCGCGCATGGCGATGTGCCGGGCGGTCACCTTGTCGCCGAGGTCGCGGATGGCCTGCGGGTCCGGGCCGATCCAGGTCAGCCCGGCGTCGATGACGGCCTGGGCGAACTCGGCGTTCTCGGACAGGAAGCCGTAGCCGGGGTGGACCGAGTCCGCGCCCGCGCGCTTCGCCGCGTCGAGCACCTTGTCGATCGACAGGTAGCTCTCGCCCGGGGTGTTGCCGCCGAGGGCGAACGCCTCGTCGGCCAGCCGGACGAAGAGCGCGTCGCGGTCCGGGTCGGCGTAGACGGCGACGCTGGTGAGGCCGGCGTCCTGACAGGCACGGATGACCCGGACGGCGATCTCGCCCCGGTTGGCGATGAGAACCTTGCTCAGCGCCTTCGACTCGGACACGCCGTTCCTCCTTGATTCGCGCGGGCTGCCCGGGAGTTTACGGATACGGGGCCGTTCGGGGACCGAGAGAACGCCCACAATCGCGGATAATGGTCCCCGACATCGGGTTTTGCGGCGGGGGTGACAACTTGGCGGGTCGGCGTGTCCCCCGGGGCGTGGTTCTGACGGCGTTGCTGTGCGCGCTGGTCGTCGCGGCGGCCCTGGGCGGTGCCGCGCTGCTGCGCGACCGCGGCGCGGGCCACCCGGTCGCGGACACCACCTCGCCGCCACCGGTGGAGCCGGTTCCCACCGACGCGATCGGGCCGGACGGCTGCCGCCCCGGCGAGGCGTGCCAGGTGCTGGGCCGCGCCGTCGTCGGCAGCACCTACCTGGACCTGATCGGCGACCCGGGCGGGGTGTCCGGCCGGGTGCGCATCGGCGGCCCGACGACCAGCCAGGTCATCGAGGTCACCGTGACCGAGTCGCAGGTCACCCTGGGTCCGGACTCGCTGGTCTGCCAGGCCGCGGGCATCTCCGCCTGCCTGGTCCGCGGTGGCGGGGAGCGCGGGGTGGTGGGGCAGGTCATCGTGGGCCGCTCGGGCAAGTGGAGCCCGGTGAACAAGGCCTTCCACTCCGCCGCCGGGTCGTTGTCGCTGGGCGACGTCAACGGTGACGGTGCCGCGGAGGTCCTCGCGGTGCAGTGCGACAAGGCGTGCCCGCGGGTGTTCGTGCAGGTCTTCACCCTCGCCGGGGACGAGCAGGGCTGCACGCGGACCTATGCGAGACCGGAGCAGCTACCCGGCTACCCGGCGGTGGAGGTCACCGCCTCCGCCCTGCGCGCCTGCCCGTGAGCCGGTCAGCGCCAGAGGTCGGTGACGCTGACGCCGACCTCGGCGAGCAGCGCGCGGGTCAGCGGCAGGCTGATCCCGATGACGCTGGACGGGTCGCCCTCGATCCGCCGCACGAACCACCCGCCCAGGCCGTCGAGGGTGAAGGCCCCCGCGACCTGGAGCGGTTCGCCGGTGGCCACGTAGGTGTCGACCTCGGCGGGGGTGGGGGCGTCGAAGTGGACGGTGGTGGTCTCGGTGGCGCTCGCGGTGCCCACCACCTCCCCGCCCGCCAACCGGACGACGGTGTGCCCGGTCAGCAGGTCACCGGACCGGCCCGCCATCCGCCGCCACCGCTCGGCGGCCACCTCGGCGCTGCCGGGCTTGCCGACCATCTCCCCGTCGAAGTGCAGCATCGAGTCGCAGCCGACGACGACGGCCTCCGGGTGCTCGGCGGCGATGTCAGCCAGCACGGCGCGCACCTTCGCCTCGGCCAGCGCCACCACCAGCGCCTCCGGCGCCGGGTCCACCAACCCGGCCGCCACGGCGTCCTCGTCCACACCGGACACCCGGACGACGGGGTCGATCCCGGCGGCCCTGAGCACGCCGAGCCGGGCGGGGGACTGGGAGGCAAGCACGAAGCGCACGGCGGGCAGGGTAGTCGCCGTCAGACCGAGCCCTGGAGGGGCAGTCGCAGCGAGGTCTTGCCCAGGTCGACCGCCAGCCGCGGGTTGGTGCCCGCCGGGGTGATGTAGGGGCTGTCCGTGCTGCCGATGACCAGGGCCAGGCGGTGGCCGGGCTTGAGCGTGTAGTCGGTCGTGGCCAGCGGGAAGGTGATCGCGTACGGGGTGCCCGGGGTCAGGGTGCGGCGGGAGTCCAGGCCCGCGTGGTGGCCCAGGTCGGCCCAGCCGCGGGCGATGACGGTCTGCTGGCTGGTCGTGGTGGTGGTCCTGGTGTCGAGGTAGCAGGAGCTGTCCGCCGGGGTCGTCGGCCCCCAGCAGGAGCGGGTGGTGAGGTTGGCGATGCCCTCGCCGGGGTCGCGGGCGGCTCGGGTGGTGGTGGGGCCGTAGTCGACCAGGACCGCGGTGAGGCGGGCCGCCGTGGTGGAGGGGGTGGCGGTGATCGTGATCGACGGGGTGCCGGAGATGCGGGCCTCGGTGGCCAGCGGGGCCGTGCGGTAGAGGACGCGGGCCGACGACGTTGCGGTGGGGTTGGTGATCCAGGTGTACTCGTCGCTGCGGTTGTCGGTGAAGGACGCCGTGGTGCCGGAGGCAGGGGTCGGCGTGCCGAGGGTGCCGACGCCCGCGGTGGTGCCGGGGGTGGGGCGCAGCGTGGTCGGGGTGGTGGGCACCGGCCAGGCGGGGTCGTCGCGCCAGACGTCGGGGGCGGTCTCCACCGTGGACCGCGGCTCGTCCTGCACGCCGTTGTCCAGGCCCAGCAGGTAGTGGTCGAACCAGCGGTGCAGGGCGTCGACCCAGGCGGCGCGGCGGAAGTCGAACGGGTCGACGTGGCCGGTCTGCGACAGCCAGACCTTGCGCTCCACCGACGCGGGCAGCGCCGACCACCACTGGCCGAAGTTCAGCGCCTTCACGTTGAGGTCGTTGAGGCCGTGCACCGCGAACACGCTCGCCCGGACGTTCGCCGCCCCGGCCACGTAGTCGCGCGCCCGCCACATCGGGGTCAGGTCGCCGCTGGCGGGGGCGCCCGCGGTCAGGGCGGACTTCACCGACGCGCAGCCCGCGGCGCCCCGCGCGTTCTCCACGACCCGGGCCAGGCCCGCCGGGTCGCCGGCGGGGAAGGTGGCGCCGGTGGCCCGGTAGTAGTCGTACCAGGAGCTGATGGCGGCGATGGGCACGATGGTGCGCAGCCCCGCCACCCCGGTCGCGGCGACGCCGTTGGCGACCGTGCCGTCCCAGGACTTGCCGATCATGCCGACCGCGCCGGTGGACCACGACGCGGGAACGGGCGTGCCGCCGGTCGCCGCCGAGTAGCCCGCGGCGCGGCCGTTGAGCCAGTCCACGACGGCCTTGGCCGAGGTGATGTCCGCGGGTCCGCCGACGTCCACGCAGCCGGTCGAGCGGCCGGTGCCCGCCAGGTCGACCTGCACCACCGCGTACCCGCGCGGCACGAAGTAGTTGTCCAGGAACAGCGGGAACGACGTCGGCCTGCCCGCGCTGTCGTAGGTCTTGCGCTGGCTCTCGTTGCCGCGCCCCAGCGACAGGTAGTACGGGCTGGCGTCCATGATCACCGGCACCCGGCCCGGCGCGTCCGACGGCCGGATGACGTCCGCGGCGACCCGCACCCGCTGCCCGTCCGGCGCGGTCAGCCCGGTGTCGACCCACACCGCCTCGCGGACCGCGCCCGGGTACGAGTACACCGGTTCGCTCGCGGTGACCGCCACCGCCACGTCCCGGACGTCGGGCACCGCCGTCGCCGGGACCAGCCCGGTGGTGGCGACCACGGCCAGGGTGAGCAGCGAGGTCCGGATCGTCATGCCCACGACGCTACGGAGTTCCCCGCCCCGGCGGCAGCCCCCGGTTTTCCCCGTTGCCGGTCGGCAGCCCGGCCGCGGCGATCACGCCCAGCACCAGCACCACGACCGGCAGCACCAGCGTGGCGCGGGTCGCGGTGGTGAACCCCAGGGCGAACGCGTCGGTGGCCAGCTCGCGCACCTTTTCGGCCACGCTGGGCGACCAGTCGACCGGCACCGCCGGGCCCTCGCCGCCGAACTGGCCCGCCGAGTCGGCCGCCTCGGTGATCCGGCGGACGAACTCGTCGGCGTAGCGCGGCGGCAGCACCCGCGCGTACTCCCTGGCCGCGTCCGGCATCGCCACCCCCAGCCCCACCTGGAGCAGCAGCCCGGTCGCCGCGCTGCCCAGCACCCCGCCGACCTGCCTGGACGTGTTGAACACCCCGGACCCGGCGCCCACCAGGTCCGGCGGCAGCCCGGCGGTGGCGGTCGCGGTCAGCGGCGAGAACACCAGCCCGATGCCGATCCCGGCCACCACCAGGCCCGGCACCAGCGCCCCCGGGTCGGCGTCCGGCGCGGCGAACACGGCCAGCACCGCCGTCCCCGCCGCCAGCCCGGTCAACCCGGCGATGATCAGGTGCTTGCCGCCGAACCGGCCCAGGGCCCGCCCGGCGACCAATGCGGCCAGCCCCGCGGCCACCGCCATCGGCAGGCACAGCAGCGCCGACTCCACCGGGTCCAGGCCCAGCACGGACTGCGCGTAGAGCACCAGCGGCAGGAACATCCCGGTGGTGGCGAAGCCGAGCGCCGCGTGCACCAGGTTCGCGTAGCCGAACGAGCGGTCGGCGAACAGCGCGGGCGGCACCAGCGGGTCCGGTCGGGGCACCCGCTGCCGGAGGGCGAACACCCCCAGCAGCAGCACCCCCGCCCCGAGCACCGGCAGCACCCCGATCGGGCCGACGATCGCGCCCCACCGGTAGTGCTGCCCGTTCTGCAACCCGAACACCAGCAGCCCCAGCCCGGACGCGGCCAGCAGCGCCCCGGCCGTGTCGAAGCGCATCCGGGTGCTCGGCCGCCAGTCCGGCAGCAGGAGCAGCGCCAGCACCAGCCCGACCGCGCCGATCGGCAGGTTCAGCAGGAAGATCGACGGCCAGCCGACGTGCTCCACCAGCACCCCGCCCAGGACCGGCCCGGTGATCGTGGCGACCCCCGCGACCCCGCCCCACACCGCGATCGGCGCCGCCCGCCGCTGCGCCGGGAACAGCCTGCTGATGAACGACAGCGTCTGCGGCGTCATCGCCGACGCCCCGAGCCCCTGCACCGCCCGCGCCGCGATCAGCGACCCGGCCGAGGTCGACAACCCGCACCACAGCGAGGCGCCGAGGAACAGCACCAGCCCGGCGAGGAGCACCCGCTTGGGCCCGTAGCGGTCGCCGAGGCGGCCGGTGACCAGCAGCGGCACCGTGTTCGCCAGCAGGTAGACGCTGTTGACCCAGATGACCTCGTTGAGGGTGGCGTCCAGCCCGGTCAGCACGGCCGGGATGGCGACGGTGACGATGGTCGAGTCCAGCATGACCATGAAGAAGCACGCGCACAGCGCGAACAGCGCCACCCACGGACCGCGGACCCCCGCCGCGCCCCTCTCCGCCATGCCGATGCCCACCATGCTCCCTGAGACGTCGCGCGCCGCCGATGCGTTCACCGGACCTCGCGCCCGGCGGGTGGACATCGTCCCCGCATGACCGAGCAGCCCGCCGCGCCCCCCGACTCCGCCGACATGTGGGGGTCCGGCCGGGCACGCCAGAACGCCGCCCACTCGCCGCCGTGGCCACACTCGCCGAAGCGCTGAAACGACCGCTGCCCCCGACCCGGGTGGGTCGGGGGCAGCGGCGAGCGTCGGTCAGCGGGGCCTCGCGGAAGCCCGCCAGGCACCCGCGCCGTGCCGCAGCGGGGCGCGGACCAGGGCCGCCTTGTCCGCCCACGCGCTCGGCGTCGGCTCGGGCTCCGGTTCACCACCCGCGGCGGCCGCGGCGGCGACCACCGCGGCCAGCGCCGCCAGCTCGACGTCGTCCGGCGTGCCCCGGACCACGCGCAGCAGCGGCTGCGGGGTGCTCTCTGCGTCGGTCACAGCGGTCTCCTTACAGCGGGATGTTGCCGTGCTTCTTGGGCGGCATGCTCTCACGCTTGTCCTGCAGGATCCGCAGCGCGCGCGCCACGTTGCCCCGGGTGTGCGACGGCGGGATGACCGCGTCGACGTACCCGCGCTCGGCCGCCTGGTACGGGTTGAGCAGGGTGTCCTCGTACTCGCGGTCCAGCTTGGCGCGCAGCGCGTCGACGTCCTCACCGGCGTCCATCGCCGCCTTGAGCGTGCGCCGGTGCAGGATGTTCGACGCCCCGGAGGCACCCATGACCGCGATCTGCGCCGACGGCCAGGCCAGGTTGATGTCCGCGCCCAGGTGCTTGGAGCCCATCACGTCGTAGGCGCCGCCGAAGGCCTTGCGGGTGATCACGGTGACCAGCGGGACGGTCGCCTCGGCGTAGGCGTAGATCAGCTTCGCCCCGCGCCGGATGATGCCGTCGAACTCCTGGTCGGTGCCGGGCAGGAACCCGGGCACGTCGACGAAGGTCAGCACCGGGACGTTGAACGCGTCGCAGGTCCGCACGAACCGCGCCGCCTTCTCCGAGGCGTCGATGTCCAGGCAGCCGGCGAACTGGGTGGGCTGGTTGGCCACCACGCCGACGCTGCGCCCCTCCACCCGGCCGAAGCCGACGATCAGGTTCGGCGCGAACAGCGGGTGCACCTCCAGGAACTCACCGTCGTCGATGACCCGGTTGATGACCTCGTGCATGTCGTAGGGCTGGTTCGCCGAGTCCGGGATCAGCGTGTCCAACTCCTTATCGGACTCGCTCAGCCCGTCGAGGACCGAACCCTCCTCGACGAACCCGGGGAACACCGGCGCCTCGGTGAGGTTGTTCGACGGCAGGAAGGACAGCAGCTCCTTCACGTAGCCGATCGCGTCCTCCTCGTCGGCACCCATGTAGTGCGCGACACCGGACTTGGTGTTGTGCGTGCGGGCGCCGCCCAGCTCCTCCAGCGTCACCTCCTCGCCGGTGACGGTCTTGACCACGTCCGGGCCGGTGATGAACATCTGCGAGGTCTGGTCGACCATCACGATGAAGTCGGTGAGCGCCGGGGAGTACACGTGCCCGCCCGCGTTCGCGCCCATGATCAGCGAGATCTGCGGCACCACGCCCGAGGCCCGCACGTTGCGGGTGAAGATCTCGCCGTAGAGGCCCAGGGAGACGACACCCTCCTGGATGCGCGCGCCACCGCCCTCGTTGATGCCGACGATCGGGCGGCCGGTCTTGATCGCCAGGTCCATCACCTTGACGATCTTCTCGCCGTAGACCTGGCCGAGCGAACCACCGAAGACGGTC
Source organism: Actinokineospora sp. PR83 (assembly GCF_021056305.1). Lineage (NCBI taxonomy): Bacteria > Bacillati > Actinomycetota > Actinomycetes > Pseudonocardiales > Pseudonocardiaceae > Actinokineospora > Actinokineospora sp. PR83. Next base: position 9,302 of record NZ_JAJCXD010000083.1, on the reverse strand, counting down.
ACGTCCTGGGAGAACACGCACACCGGGCGGCCGTCGACGGTGCCGTACCCGGTCACCACGCCGTCGCCGTAGGGCCGGTTCTTCTCCAGGCCGAAGTTCGTCGACCGGTGCCGCGCCAACGCGTCGAGCTCCACGAAGGAACCCGGGTCCAGCAGCAGGTCGATCCGCTCGCGCGCGGTCAACTTGCCCTTGGCGTGCTGCTTCTCCACCGCGCGCGCGGACCCGGCGTGGATCGCCTCGTCGTCGCGCCGGTACAGGTCGGCCAGCTTGCCCGCGGTCGTGTGGATGTCCGGCTCGTCCGCGGGGGCCTGGCCGATCGGCTCGGTCGCACTGCTCATGAGGCTGCACCCTAGCGACCCGGAGGCCATTTCAGCAGTGCACGTAGGGGATGTCACGGTGTTGCGGAGAACCCCTTGACCTCCAGCGCGGTGGAGGTAAGAGGCTGTGGGCGCCGCTCCCCGGGACCCGCCCGTTCCCGCTCCGACCGGACGGTTCCCGGGGGCGGTGTTCTCGGTGGGACTGTGTTGTGCCGTGTCCGTGGTTCAAAACCCGGTCGTTTGTCGCTGGTGCCCGGGTGGATCTGCTCAGCCGTGGCCGGGTCTTAAAAGCCCGGGATTTGTCGTTGGTGCCCGGGTGGGTGGATCTGCTCGGGCGGGGCCCCTACAGCGATCATGCGCCCAGTGTGACCGAGTGGGGCTGAGGAGATGCCCCACAGCCCGGGCAGGCTTGCACATGATCGCTTCCCCCACCCAAGCACATCCACCCACCCGGGCAATTGCGTAGCCGGGCCGGCGGTTTTCGGGGTGGTCGGCAGCTGCGCGGGGTGGGGCTCCGGGTGGCAGGCGTCGGGCAGGCGGCGTGGTCGGCGGCTGGGCCGGTGGGATTCGGGGCGTCACCCGATCAGGGGCCGCTTCGGGGCGGGGCTCCCGGGGCACGCCCTACGCTGCTCGGTATGTCCGAACTCGACGTCGAGGACCTCCGCGCGCACCTGCTCGACCGCTACGCCGAGGTCGACGTGGTGGCCGCCACCGGGTCGACCAACGCCGACCTGGTCGCCGCCGCCGAGCGGGGGGCGCCGGACCGCAGCGTGCTGATCGCCGAGGAGCAGACCGCCGGGCGCGGCAGGCGGGCCCGGACGTGGGTGTCGCCGCCCGGCAGCGGGCTGTACCTGAGCGTGCTGCTGCGCCCGGACGGGGTGCCGGTCGCCAAGTTCGGCACCCTGGCCCTGGTGGCCGGGGTGGCGCTGGTCCGCGCGGCGCGGGCGGCGGGGGTCACCGCCACCCTGAAGTGGCCCAACGACCTGCTCGCCGGGACGAACCCGGCCAAGTGCGCGGGCGTGCTCGCCGAGGTCGTTCCCACCGCCGGGGGGCCCGCCGTGGTGCTCGGCATCGGCCTCAACGTCGGCCCGCTCGGCACCGCCGTCCCGGCCGGGGCGGGTGGGCTGCCCGCCACCTCGCTGGCCCAGGAGGGCGGCGACCCCGACCGGGCCGCGGCCGCGATCGCCCTGCTGGGCGCCTTCGACGAGGCGGAGCGGGCGTGGCGCGCCGCCGGGGGCGACCTGGGCGAGGCGGACCTGCTGGCGTTCTACCGGGCGCACTGCTCCACGCTGGGCCAGCGGGTGCGGGTGGAGCTGCCCGACGGCTCGGAACTGCGCGGCCTCGCCGTCGACGTCGACGCCGACGGGCAGGTGGTCGTGGACGTCGCCGGGACCCGCCGGTCGCTGTCCGCGGGCGACGTCGTCCACGTGCGCGGCCTCGCCTGAGCGACTTCCCGCTACCCGGGGACCCGGGGGCCGCCGCGCGGGTACGGTGATCGCGTCAGCAGCGACGACCAGGAGGACGACGTGGCGTACCCCGACGACCTGCTCAGCCAGGGCGAGCAGGTGGTGCTGCACAAGCACTCCCACTGGAAGATGCTGCTGCTGCCGTACTTCTGCCTGGTGGTCGTCCTCGGCGTGGGTATCTGGCTCGCCGTCCTGGCCCAGGACCTGGAGTGGGCCAACATCGCCTGGATCGTCATCGCCGCGCTGGCCGTGGTGCTCATCGCCTGGCTGTTCGTCGCCCCGTTCATCCGCTGGCGCACGACCCACTTCATCGTCACCACCGACCGGGTGATGGCCCGGATGGGTGTTCTCAACCGCACCGGCATCGACATCCCGCTCTCGCGCATCAGCAGCGTCCGCTTCGAGCACGGTCTCATCGACCGGGTCGTCGGCTGCGGCACTCTGATCATCGAGTCCAGCTCCCAGGAGCCCCTGGAGTTCTACGACATCCCCTCGGTGGAGAAGGTCCACACCCTGCTCTACCGCGAGGTCAACGACAACCCGCACGACGACTTCGCCCGCCCCGCCGCGGACCTGCCCCCGCACGGCTACCCGGACCAGGGCTACGAGCCGCGCGGACGGCGCTGACGTGGGAGCCAGGGACGTCGGCCTCCCCGACCGCGTACCGGCGGAGGGCCTGCCACCCCGGGTCACCGTCTGGGAGGTCGGCGCCCGCGACGGCCTGCAGAACGAGCAGGCGGTGGTCCCGGTCGAGGTCAAGCTGGAGTTCCTGGCCAGGTTGGCGGCGGCGGGCCTGACCACGCTGGAGGCCACCAGCTTCGTGCACCCCGAGTGGGTGCCGCAGCTCGCCGACGCGGAGGAACTGCTCGCGGGCCTGGAACGGGTCGAGGGCGTGCGCTACCCGGTCCTGGTGCCCAACGAGCGCGGGCTCGACCGGGCCCTGGCCGCCGGGGTGCGGCACATCGCCGTGTTCGGCAGCGCCACCGAGACCTTCGCCGAGCGCAACCTCAACCGCACCCTGGACGAGCAGTACGCCATGTTCGAGCCCGTGGTCGCCCGGGCCCGCGCGGAGGGCTTGGACGTCCGCGCCTACGTGTCCATGTGCTTCGGCGACCCGTGGGAGGGCCCGGTGCCCGCCACCCAGGTCGCCGCGGTCGGCGCCCGGCTGATGTCGATGGGCTGCTCCGAGCTGTCCCTCGGCGACACGATCGGCGTGGCGACCCCCGGCCAGGTCGCCGCCGTGGTCGGGGAGGTCGCCGCCGCGGGCGTGCCCCTGGAGTCGGTGGCCGTCCACTTCCACGACACCTACGGCCAAGCCCTGTCCAACACCCTCGCCGCCCTGCGCCTCGGCATCACCACGGTCGACTCCTCCGCGGGCGGCCTCGGCGGCTGCCCCTACGCCGAATCCGCCACGGGCAACCTCGCCACCGAAGACCTGGTCTGGATGCTCGACGGCCTGGGCGTGCAGACCGGCGTCGACCTGGACGCCTTGGTCGACACCAGCGCCTGGATGGCCGAACGCCTCGGTCGCCCCAGCCCGTCCCGCGTGGTCCAGGCCCTGCGCGGCTGAGGCCCGTACTCTGGACTCCACCGCCCCTCGTCTCCCGGAGGTGTCCACCTCATGGTCAGCGACGATGCGAGCTTGGGTGTGCGTATCAAGAGGGTGCGCAAGCGTCGTGGATTCACTCGGGAGCAGTTCGCCGAGAAGGCCGATGTCAGCGTTGACCTGGTGCGCAAGCTCGAACAAGAGGTGCGCCACACCGCCAGTATGAGTTCGCTGACGCGGATGGCCCGGGCTTTGGACATCGAGATCGCGCAACTGCTGGGTCACCCCGGGACCACCAACGCCCCGGTGGACGAGCAGGCCGTCGGAATTTTGGCGATCCGAGACGAACTGAGCGCGCTCGACTACTTTCCGGGCTTGGGTGACCACAATGTCTTCGATGACCAGCCGCCGACCGTTGAACACCTGAGTGGTGCGCTCAAGGAAGCGGAACGAGTGCGGCAGCAGGGCAGTTTCGCCGAACTGGGGTCCATGCTGCCCGGTCTGATCGCGGAAGCCCGGGCCGCCACGCAGGCTCTCTCCGGCGCCGAGCAGGTTGCCGCCTATGGGCTGTTGTCCGAGGTGCTGCAAATCGCCTCCACCATGATGACGGGTCTCGGCAGGCCGGACATCGGGTACATCGGGCTCATCCGCGCCCAGGAGGCGGCGGCGAAGTCGAACAACGAGTTGTTGCACGCGATGAACGTGTCGGCCCTGTCCTGGGTGTTCTTCAAGCAAGGACGTCTCGGCGACGCGGAGACGGCCGCTCTGCGACAGGCCGCGCTCATGGAGCCGGACCTCATTCGGGACTCGCCGCAGCGGATAGCGGTGTGGGGGATCCTCATGCTGCGCGCGGCCAGTGCCGCCGTCCGCGACAAGCAGGTCGACCGCAGCAACGAGCACATGAACCTGGCTCGCGCGGCAGCCGCTCGCATCGAGCGCGACTACAACCTCTACGCCACTCCGTTCGGGCCGACCAACACGGGTATCGCGGCCGTCAACGCGGCGGTTGAAAGCGAGCAGTTCGACAAAGCGCTGACCCTGGCGGCCGACATACCGGAGAACGGTTGGGTGTCGCCGACCTGGAAATCGCGCCACCTGTTGGATGTGGCCATCGCCCACAGCGAGTTGGACCACGACGAGGCCGCTGTCGAACAACTCCTCGTCGCGGAACGGACCGCGCCGGAGTGGCTGCGCTACCACACCCTCGGTCGGCAGACCGTGCGCGAACTGGCCGAACGAGCCAAGCGGCGACAAGCACCCATTCAAAGGCTCGCTGACCGCCTCGACATCGACCTTTGACAGCGCATTGCGGAGTGGGCTGGGACACCATGTCCTAGCCCACTTCCTCGTTCGTGGTGGCTGTGACGGCTTGTCACTTCACCGGAAGCCCCGCTGCCGCAAGACTGCCTGGTAGGCGCCCGGCGGCAATGCTCAACGCTTGCCGCGACGGTGGTGTCCTCTGGGGTCGGAACACAGACGCGAGGTGGCAACGGTGCGAAGTCTTCCGCTGGTGCGCTGGGGGACCAGCCCCTATTGGTTGGACCGCGCGCACGTGGTGTTGGACCGTCGTGCGGTGGGCGGGTCGTTCGACATGCGGGGTTTGTGCCGGATACCCGTGGACACGGCGGCGCCGTCACGACCGGAGGGCAAGCTCCTGTGCCCGGATTGTGCGATCGCTTTGGTGGCGGCCGCGTATCCGGTTGCGGAGTTCAGCGGTCGGCTGCCCCTGACCGGGTCCACCTGATCGATCCCATGCCGACTGACTGACACGCAACCGTCCGAGCCCCGGCGGGGATTGCCTCATGCCCGTGGCGATCCACCGCCGCTCTCCGGACACGAATCGATTCCGAGGAACAACGGCCATGCCCGCAACCACCACGACGCAGGACAACGACGTCGTCCGCGCCAAGACCCTGCGCGGCCTGCTGCTCGCCCGCGAACTCGACGGCGCCCGGCGGGCGCGTGGTTTCACCACCCGAAACCTGGCCGAACAGATGTCGATGAGCCCGGCAATGATCAACCGGGTGATGACGGGCCGCCGGGTGCCGACCGCGCTGGAGGTCGGCGGTCTCTGCGCACTTCTCGACATCCCCGCAGGGCGCCGCCCCACGCTCTACGAGTGGGCCAAGACCGCCGAACTCGCCGAGTGGATCATTCGCCCGGGCACTGGGAAGAACCCCCTCCGGGACATCGAGGAACTCGCCGATGAAATCACCTGGTTCGAGCCCGGTCTGATCCCCGGTCCACTGCGGACAGCGGAGTACGACCGAGCCGTCGAACACACCACGGGCGCGAATCCCTACTCCGCCCAAGCGGTCCGCGCGGCGGCATTGCGCAAGAGCCGGTTCTTGATCCACCCCCGGGCTCTGGGCAATCCCGGTCTGCCCGAGCGCGACCACCGCGCGCAACTACTCCACCTCTTCCAGGACCACCTGCCCGAAATCCGGCTGTTCCCCGACACTGTGGTGACCTGGCCTGGATGTCGCGTTCTGGACGTCGCGCACTTTCCGCCGATAGTCCACCTCACCCACCACGACACCGATATCGTGCTGGAGGACCAGGGGCGCGCGTCATACCTGCGGCAACTCGGCGGAATGGCACTGAGCGCGGGGGAGACGCGCGAGGCGTTGTTGCGGCAGGTCCAGGCTTGCCGCTGAACCGGGATCGGAGGTGGGTGTGGAGCCGGAGTTGGTCGCGGACGAGGGGCACGTGCTGCTCTGGCGCCCGCCCGAGCCGGTGCTCGCCATCTCCTCCGGGCCGCTCGGTGGCGGCATCGGCGAGCGGCGTTGGGTCGTGAACGCCACCGTGCCGTTGAGCTACGACCGCGACGACCCGGAGGTCCACCTGCGGGAGATCGCCGACCGGATCGGGGTGCGCGGGGCGGGGTGCGGGCTGCTCACCGGGGTCGACGTCCGCCTGGTCCGGCACCACCGCGACGCTGGTGTCTCCGCCTGGGTGACCACCGGGATCGGGGACGCGCCCACCTGGGCCGCCGCCGAACCCACCGGCGAAACGGCGTCGACCGCCGGGACGATCAACGCGGTATGCCTGCTCCCGGTCCGGCTGGCCGACGCCGCGCTCGTGAACGCCGTGGCGACCGTCGCCGAGGCCAAGGCGCAGGCCCTGGTCGAGTCCGGGGTGCCGGGGACCGGCACCTGCACCGACGCGACCGTGCTGCTGTGCCCCACCCGCGGTCCGGTCGAGCGGTACGGCGGGCCGCGGTCGGCGGTCGGGGCGCCGCTGGCGCGGGCGGTGCGGGCCGCCGTCGTTGCCGGGTTGCGCCCGCCGGGGTCTTCGCCGCTGTTCGGGCGGCGGTGACGGGGGTGGTGCGGCGCGGGCTCGAAGCCGTGCGGGTGGCGCTGGAGAATCACCGGCGCGGGGTGGAACCGGTCGCCCCCTCCACCCGTCCAACGCGTGACCGGGGACCGTGCAGGCGCCGACTACCCAGCGGAGGTGGCCGTGGTGGCTGACCACGCAGCGCAGGTCGAGGAGCTCCTCGCCGACTACCGGCGCAGCCGCGACCAGCTCGCGGGGGTGCACACCGCGCTCGCCGCGATCAGCGAATCCGCCACCAGCCCGTGCGGGATGGTCACCGCCACCGTCTCCGCCCAGGGCGCGCTGACCGCGCTGACCATCGACGACGGCGCCTACCGCCGCTACCGGCCCGCCGAGCTGGCCACCGTCGTGGTGCGGACCACCGCCGCCGCCGACGCGCTGGCGGCGCGGGCCGCCGGGCACGTGGTGGCGCCGGTGCTGCCCGCGGGGACCGACCCGGAGGCGCTGCTGCGCGGCACCGCCGACCTGACCCCGGCCGAGATCGCGCCGCCGCGCCCGGTCGCCGACCCCGACGACAGCTTCGAGCACATGACCTGGCTGGAGTCCGACTCGCCGAGGAGGGCCTGATGGCCGGGGAGGGTTTCCGCGCCGACGCCGACGCGCTGGCCGCGCGGGCGGGCCAGTTCGACGCGCTCGCGCAGCGGGCCGGGGCCATCCACCGCGACCTCGACGACGTGCTCAGCGCCGTCGGGGAGTGCTGGGGCGGCGACGAGGTGGGGCGCAGCTTCGCCTCCGGCTACCTGGGGGCCGCGCGGGACACCCTCGGCAACCTGGGCGCGTTGCCGGGCAGGCTCGGCGACGTCGGCGGGCGGTTCCTCGGCACGGCCGAGGGCTACCGCGGCGGCGACGCCGACAACGCCAGGACCATCGGCTCAGCGGACGCGTAGGGGACCAGGATGGGAATCGAGCTGCCCGCCGAGCTGGTGTCGGTCGCCGCCGCCGCGGGGGTCGTCTGGCCGGAGGCCGACGAGGACAAGATGCGCCAGGCCGCGGGGGCGTGGCGCGAGGCGGGCGTGCGGATGGGCTCGCTCGCGGGCGACGCCGACGGCACCGCCCGCACCGCGCTGTCGAGCTTCGCCGGGGAGGCGGGCGACGCCGCGAACCGGCACTGGGCGGGGTTCGTCACCCCGGACACCGGTCACCTCACCGCGACGATCACCCACTGCACCGCCAACGCCGACAAGCTGGAGCACGCCGCCCAGCAGGTCGGCGAGGCCAAGGTCGCCATCGTGCGCAACCTGGTGGAGCTGGCCAAGAACACCGACGCCGCGCACAGCGCCGCCGCGGCCGGGCTGCCCAACGCGCTGCTCGGCCTGGAGACGGCGCTGCGCGGCACCGCCGCCAACGTCGCCCACATCAAGGACACCCTGGTCGGCTCGGTGCTGCCCGGCACCGGCGCCGCGGGTTTCACCAACGTGGTCGACCCCAACCCGGGCGCGTCCGGCGGGCCGATCGGGTCCGGCCTCCTCGCCCCGGTGCAGAACCTCGTCGGCGGCGGCAGCGCCGGTCAGGCAGGGCAGGGCCTGGCCGGGGTCGTCCCCGGCGTGGTGTCGGGGCTGACCGGGAACGCCCCCACCGGGCTGCCCGTCGTCGACACCATGGTCAGGGGCGTGCAGCACGCCGTCGCGAACCAGGCGCTGCCGGTCCTCGGCGGCGGCGGACCGGGCGCCCCGGCCGGTGCCGGGGCCACCGGTCTGCCGCTGGTCGACAACCTGGTCAGCGGGGTCGACCAGGCGCTCACCGGCAACCCGGCGGGTGGGCCGGTCAGCGGTGTCCTCCATGGCGTGGGCCAGGTCGTCGACACGACCGCGGGGGTGGTCGACACGGCTTCCGGCACCGTCAACCACGTCGTCGGCGCGCAGCCGGGGACCGGGCCGCTGGACCCGGTCGCGCAGGTCGTGGACAACGCCGCGGGCGCGGTCGACCGGGGCACCGAACACGCCGGTTCGCAGGCGGGACACCAGGCGCAGCCCGGGTGGGGGCCGTCCGGTCCGGTGCCGTCGGGCTCCGGACCGTCGGCACCGGTGGTCTCCGGGGTGGTGGACCTCCCCGGCCACGTCGCGGCTGAGCTGCCGGTGAACCACGACGCCGTGCGGGCCTCGTCCGCGGCGGTGCTCGACGTGCTCGCGCAGGCCGCTGCTCCGGCGGCAGGCGCCGTGCCGCCTGCGCAGCAGAGCCTCGGTGGCGCCTTCGCAGGTGGTGCTGTCGGCACAGGCGGTGGCGTCGGGGGCGGTGGTGTTGTCGGCGGTGCTGGTGGTGGTGCTGGTGCTGTTGGTGGCGGAGGGCCGGTTTCCTCGGCTCCGGTGAGCGGTGGTCCCGGTGCGTCGGCGGCGGTTGTCGGGCGCCTTGCTGCTCCGGTCGCCGGGGCTGTCCCGGGTGCGGGGGCTGTCGCGGGTGGACCGGGTGCTCCCGGTGGTCCCGGTGGCTCAGGTGGTCCCGGTGGCGGCTCCGGTGCGGCGGGTGGTGCTGCGACCGGGCGTGCCGAGCCGGGGGGTGCGCGCACCGAACCCGGGGCGCGGGCCGCCGCAGGCGCGGTTGCCGCGGCCGGTGGCGCGAGCGGCTCGGGTGGCGGTCGGCTGGCGGGCGCGGACCCGGGGGTGGCCGCGACCGACCACGGCAAGCCGGGCACCGCCAAGC
>NZ_JAJCXD010000082.1:0-2961 GCF_021056305.1 Actinokineospora sp. PR83 | reverse complement strand
CGGCCGCCGACCCTGGCGCGGACCTCGACCGGATCGAGGCGCTGGTGGCCGCGGGCGGGGTCGACGACCCGGGCGGCCTCGCGGCCCGGCTGCGCGCGCTGGCCGACCGGCTGGCGGGCCCGGCCGCGCCCGCGTTCGCACCGGACCTGGCCGACGCCGGGGCCGACGAGCTGCTCGACCTGATCCAGTCGGAGTTCGGCAAGCCATGACGGGGACGGTGAAGATCGCGTGACCGAGCGCTCCGCGACCGAGCAGAAGCTGCTGGACAACCTCAAGTGGGTGACCGGCGAGCTGCGCGCGGCCAAGCGCCGGGTGCAGGAGGCCGAAGACCGCGACCGCGAGCCGATCGCGATCGTCGGCGCCGGGCTGCGGCTGCCCGGCGGCGTCCGCACCCCCGAGGCGCTGTGGGCGCTGCTGGCCGAGGGCCGCGACGCGATCGGCCCGCTGCCCGACGACCGCGGCTGGGACCTGGCGACGCTGCTCAGCGACGACCCCGACCGCCCCGGCACCACCTACGCCCGCGGCGGCGGCTTCCTCGACGGCGTCGCGGACTTCGACGCCGACCTGTTCGGCATCAGCCCGCGCGAGGCGCTGGCGATGGACCCCCAGCAGCGGTTGCTGCTGGAGACCGCGCACGAGGCGATGGAGCGCGCTGGCCTGACCCGCGAGGCCGTGCGCGGCACCCGCACCGGGGTGTTCATCGGCACCAGCGAGCAGCGCTACGGCGCCCTGCTCGGTGAGCGCGACGGCGTCGAGGGGCACGCGCTCACCGGCACCGCGCTCAGCGTCGCCTCCGGCCGCCTGGCCTACACCTTCGGCCTGCGCGGCCCGGCGCTCACCGTCGACACCGCCTGCTCGTCGTCGCTGGTCGCCCTGCACCTGGCCGTGCGCGCGCTGCGCCGGGGGGAGTGCGCGATGGCGCTGGTCGGCGGCGCCACGGCGATGCCGACGCCGGGGGTGTTCGTGGAGTTCGCCCGCCAGCGCGGGCTGTCCGCCGACGGCCGGTGCAAGGCCTTCGGCGCGGGCGCGGACGGCACCGGCTGGTCCGAGGGCGCCGGGGTGCTCGTGGTGGAGCGGCTGTCCGACGCGCTGGCCGCCGGGCGCACCGTGCTGGCCGTGCTGCGCGGCTCCGCGGTCAACTCCGACGGCGCCAGCAGCGGCCTGACCGCCCCCAACGGCACCGCCCAGCAACAGGTCATCCGCGACGCCCTGGCCGACGCCGGGCTCTCGGCCGCCGAGGTCGACGCGGTGGAGGCGCACGGCACCGGCACCGCGCTGGGCGACCCCATCGAGGCCCAGGCCGTCCTCGCCGCCTACGGCGCCGAGCGCCCGCACCCGCTGCTGCTCGGCTCGCTCAAGTCCAACGTCGGCCACACCCAGGCCGCCGCGGGTGTCGCCGGGGTCATCAAGGCCGTGCTGTCGCTGCGCCACGGCGCGGTCCCGCGGACCCTGCACGCCGACGAGCCGACCCCGCACGTCGACTGGGCCGCGGGCGCGGTCCGGCTGGCCACCGAGCAGACCCCGTTCCCCGCCGCCGACCGGCCCGCCCGCATGGCGGTGTCGGCGTTCGGCATGAGCGGCACCAACGCCCACGTCATCCTCGAAGCCGCCGCCCCCGCCCCTGCCCCCGCCCCGGCCGCGGCCCCGGCCACCGATCTGCTGTGGACGGTGTCGGGCCGCAGCCCGCAGGCGCTGCGCGCCCAGGCCGCCGCACTCGCCGAGCACGTCCGCGCGCACGAGCAGGACCCCGCCTCGGTGGCGCGCACCCTCGTCGAGGCGCGCACCGCGTTCGACCACCGCGCCGTCGTCGTCGGCCGCACCGCCGCCGACCTGCTCGCCGGGCTGGACGAGGTCGCCGCGGGCGACGAGCCCACCTCCGGCGCGCGCGGCAGCGCCGTGGACGGCAGGCGCGTCGCGCTGGTCTTCCCCGGGCAGGGCTCGCAGTGGGCGGGCATGGCCGTCGACCTGCTCGACGACCCGGTCTTCGGCGCGCGCTTCGCCGAGTGCGCCGCCGCGCTCGCCCCGCACGCGGGCTTCGACGCCGTCGCGGTGCTGCGCTCGGGCGAGGGGTTGGACCGGGCCGAGGTCGTGCAGCCGGTGCTGTTCGCGGTCATGGTGTCCCTGGCGGGCCTGTGGCGCGCGCGGGGGCTGGAGCCGGTCGCCGTCGTCGGGCACTCGCAGGGCGAGATCGCCGCCGCCGTGGTGGCGGGTGCGTTGTCGCTTGAGGACGGCGCGCGGGTCGTGGCGCTGCGGTCGAAGGTGCTGCGCAGGCTGGCCGGGCGTGGCGGGATGGTGTCGCTGGCCCTCGACGAGGACGCCGCGCGCGCCCGGATCGCCCCGTTCGGCGACCGCGTGTCGGTCGCGGCGGTCAACGGGCCCGCCGCCGTGGTCGTCTCCGGCGAGCCGGACGCGCTCGACGAGCTGGTCGCGGGCTGCGCCGCCGACGACGTGCGGGCCAAGCGCATCGCCGTCGACTACGCCTCGCACTCGGCCCAGGTCGACCGGTTGCGCGCCGAACTGCTCGACGTGCTGGCCCCGATCACCCCGCGCGCGGGCGCGATCCCGCTGCGCTCAACGCTCACCGGCCGCACCGAGGACGGCTCGGCCCTCACCGCGCAGTACTGGTTCGACAACCTGCGCGGTACCGTCGCCTTCCACGACGCGGTGCGCGCGCTGCTCGACGAGGGCGTCGACACCTTCGTCGAGGTCAGCCCGCACCCGGTGCTCACCGTGGGGATCGAGGAGGCCGCGGGCGATGGCGTGCTGGCCACCGGCACCCTGCGCCGCGACGCCGACGGCCGCGCCGAGCTGCTGCGCGCCGCCGCCCGCCTGCACGCCCACGGCGCGGAGCTGGACCTGGGCGCGCTGCTGCCGCCCGCCCCGCGCGTCGAGTTGCCCACCTACGCGCTGCGCAGGCGCCGCTACTGGCCCGCAGGCGGCGCGGCGGGCGACCCGGCCGCG
>NZ_JAJCXD010000081.1:0-22974 GCF_021056305.1 Actinokineospora sp. PR83 | reverse complement strand
TCGCCGCCGCCCTGGGCAACCGCGGCCAGGCCGACTACGCCGCCGCCAACGACGCGCTGGACACCCTGTCCTCGGCGTGGGCGTTGCGCACCGGCCACCGCGCCCTCACCGTCCACTGGGGACCGTGGGCGCCGGACGCCGAGCACGGCGGCATGGTCAGCGCCGAACTGGGCCGCTCCTACGCCGAGCGCGGCATCAAGCTCATCGCCCCCGACGACGGCGTGGCCGCGCTGCTGGCCGAACTGGCCTGGGGTTCGCCGTCGGTCCGCTCGGTCGTCTACACGGCCTCGGGGTGGTGAGCCGGGCATGAGCACCGAGCACCTGCTCCTCGCCGCGGCCACCCCCGCGGCGCTGGCGGAGCTGCTCGACCGCCCGGGGGTCGAACTCCGGGCGGCCCGCCCCACCGCGGCCCCCGGCCCCCGGCTCGGCCTGCTGGACCCGACCGACGAGCGGCTCGCGCTGGCCCGCAAGGTCGTGGCCAAGGGGCGGGAGTGGCGTGCCCGCAAGGACATCTGGTTCAGCCCCGCCCCGCTGCTGGCCGACGGCGCGGGCATCGCCTTCCTCTACCCCGGCCTGGAGGCCGAGTTCGACCCCAGCGTCGACGACGTCGCCGACTGGCTGGGCGTGCCGCGCCCGGAGCTGAGCAGCGACACCCTGGGCAGGCACGGCGTCTCGGTCATCGCCGTGGGCAGGCTGCTGGACGCGGCGCTGCGCAGGCTCGGCATCACCCCCGCCGCGGTCGCCGGGCACAGCGTGGGGGAGTGGACCGCCATGATCTGCGGCGGGCTGTTCTCCGGCGCCGACTTCGACGCCATGCTCGCCCGCACCGACCTCGACGCGCTGCGCGTCCCCGGGGTCGAGTTCGCCGTCCTCGGCTGCCCAGCCGACCGCGCCGCCGAGGCGGTCGACGGGGTGGCGGGGGTGGTGGTCTCGCACGAGAACTCCACCAACCAGACCGTGGTGTGCGGGCCGGCCGAGGCGATCGCCGGGGTGGTGGAGGGCCTGCGCGCCCGCTCGGTCATCTGCCAGGTCATGCCCTTCCGCTCCGGCTTCCACACGCCGATGCTCGCCCCCTACCTGGCGCAGTTCCGCGAGTCCGGGGTGCCCAGCCTGCGCGTGCACCCGGCTCACGTGCCGGTCTGGTCGGCCACCACCGCCCGCCCCTTCCCGGCCGACCCCGGCGCCACCCGCGAGCTGTGCATGCGGCACCTGCTGGAGCCGGTGCGCTTCCGCGACCTGGTGCTGGAGCTGCACGCCGACGGCATCCGCGCCTTCGTGCAGGCCGGGCCGGGGCAGCTCGGCTCGCTGGTGGACGACACCCTGCGCGAGCACGAGCACCTCACCGTCGCCGCCAACGCCGCCCGCTCCACCGGGATGCGCCAACTGCGCCGCACCGCCCTGGCCCTCTGGGTCGAGGGCGCCACCCCCGACTTCACCGCCCTCGACCCGACCCCCACCCGGGTCGAGGCAACCCCCCGGACCCCGGCCACCGTCCCCGCGGCTGCTCCCGCCCCGACCGCCGTTCCCGTTCCGGCAACCACCGCTGTCCCGGCCGCCGCCCCGGCGATCCCGGCCGCCGCACCCGCCCCGGCGGTGGCGGGCGCGTCCGCGCTGGCGGACCTGCGGGCGCTGGCGGACCGCTACCCGGCGTTCGCCGAACTCGACGCGCTCGTGCGGGAGACCGCCGACTCGATCACCGCCGTCCTCGCCGCCGCGCACAGCACCGCCGCGCCCGCCGCCCCGCGCAGCACCGCACCGCCCGCCGCCCCCGCTCACCCGGTCGGCCCCTCGGCCGCCGCGGTGCCCGAGCCGGTGCTGGAGACCAGCCTGACCGTGTCCACCCGGGACATGCCGTACCTGCTGGACCACTGCTTCGCCCACCAGCGCCCCGGCTGGACCGACGAGACCGACCGCCGCCCGGTCATGCCCGCCACCACCGTGCTCTGGCACATGGTGCGCGCCGCCGAGGCCGCCGCGCCCGGCCGCGTGGTCACCGGCGTGGACGGGCTGCGGCTGCACCAGTGGCTCGTCGCCGCCCCCGCGCACACCCTCACCATCACCGTCCGCCCGATGGGCCCCGACCGGCTCCAGGTCCGGGTGGGCCAGTACGCCGACGCCCTGGTCCTGCTCGGCGACGAGTACCCGCCGGGCCCGCTGCCGTGGGAGCCCGCCGCCGACGAGCGCCCGCCCGCGCTGACCGCCGCCCGCCTCTACGACGAGCGCTGGCTGTTCCACGGCCCCGCCTACCAGGGCATCACCCGCACGGTGGGCATGTCCGAGACCTCCGCCCGCGCCGAGTTGACCGCTCCCGCCGCGCCGGGGGCGCTGCTGGACAACGCCGGGCAGCTCATCGGCCAGTGGCTGGTGGAGTGCCACCCGCGCCGCTGGATCGCCTTCCCGGTGTCGGTGCGCCGCATCCGCTTCCACGCCCCGGAACCCGCTGCGGGCTCCGCTGTGGACTGCGCGCTGCGGCTGGTGTCGGTGGACGACCGGGAGGCGACGGTCGACCTGCGGCTCACCGCGGGCGGGCGGACCGTCGTCGACATCGAGGGGTGGGTCGACCACCGCTTCGACAGCGACCCCGACATCAGCGCCGTGCACCGCTTCCCGGAGACCAGCACGCTCTCGCGGCGGCACGACGGCGGCTGGTGGCGCGCCGACGAGCGGTGGGCGTCGCTGGCCTCCCGCGAGTTCTACCTGCGCAAGTACCTGGGCGCCGCCGAGCGCGCCGAGTACGAGCGCTGCCCCCCGCGCGAGCGCCGCGAGTGGCTGCTGGGCCGGATCGTGCTCAAGGACGCCGTGCGCGGCAGGCTGTGGGACACCGGCTTCGGGCCGCTGTTCCCCGCCGAGGTCGAGATCGCCACCGGCGCCGACGGCGGGCTCGTCGCCCGCGGCAGGCAGGGGCTGGAGCTGCCCGCCCTGGACCTGGCCGTGGCGACCTGCCGGGAACTGGGTGTCGCCGTGGTCGCCGACCCCGGCACCCGGCCGGTGGTCGCCGTGGTCGAGGTGACCGGCGACCCCGCCACCGCCGAGGCTGCCGCCCTGGCCCAGGCCGGGCCGGGGCGGGCCACCACCGAGATCGTCGGCAGCCCGCCCGGGCTGCCGGACCGCAGGTACGTCGTGGCGCACACGGCCCGACCGAACCCGAGGGAGCAGCAGTGACCCAGTTCCGCACGCCGGTCAGCCGGGAGACCCGCACCGAAATCCTCGCTGTGCTCGTCGACGTCCTGGAGAAGGTCCTCGACCAGTACGGCCTGGACGACTCCGAGATCACCGAGGACACCACCTTCCACGACGACCTCGGGCTGGAGAGCATCGACCTGGTGGCGGTCGGGCAGATGCTGGCCGAGCACTACGGCGAGCAGGTCAACCTGGCCGCCTTCCTCGCCGAGAAGGACCTCGACGACGTCATCGGCATCACCGTCGGCGACCTGGTGTCCTTCGTGGAGTCGAGCACCTCGGGGTCCGGCGCCGAGTCCGACACCGCGGGGCACTGACATGGCCATGATCGAGGTCAACGGCGTCCGCACGCACTACCAGCGGATGCCCGCGAAGAACGCGGGCGCGTCGACCCCGCCGACCGTGGTGTTCGTGCACGGACTGGGCTACGACAGCCTGGCCAGCTTCTACCTGACCCTCGCCGCCCCGCTGGCCGAGGCGGGCATGGACGTGCTCACCTACGACCTGCGCGCCCACGGCCGCTCCGAGCGCCCGGCCACCGGCTACACCCTCGACGACTTCGTCGGCGACCTGGCCGAGCTGCTCGACCGGACCGGGGTCCGCGGGCCGGTGCACCTGGTCGGCAACAGCTTCGGCGGCACCATCGCCTTCAGCTTCGCCGCCCGTCACCCCGAGCGGGTGGCCGGGATCGTGTCCATCGAGGCCGAGCCCGCCACCGGCGACTGGTCGGAGAAGATGGCGCGCACCCTGCGCAACACCGTGGCCGCCATGGACGACGAGGACAACCTGCGCTGGCTGGCGGAGACCTTCGGCGCCCACCACGCCCGGCTGGCCAAGGGCGCGGCGGCGATGATCCGGGCCACCAGCATCGTCGAGGACGTGCCCTCCGGGCCGCTGCTCGACGCCGACGACCTGGCCGCGATCCGCTGCCCGGTGCTGTCGATCCTGGGCAGCGACGGGTTCCAGAGCGACGACCTGGACGCGGTGCAGCGGCTGCTGCCGGACTGCCGCACCGAGGTCATCGCCGGGCAGAACCACTCGGTGCTCGTCGAGCGGCACCGCACGGTCCGCGAGCTGGTGCTCGACTGGGTCGACTCGCTGCACGAGCGGGCGGCCGCGTGAGCCGTCTCCTCCTGGTCGTGCCGCCGTTCACCGGGCACGTCAGCCCCCTGGTGGGGGTGGCGGCCGAGCTGGGCGCGCGCGGCCACGAGGTGGTCTGGGCCGGGGATCCCGACCTGCTCGGCCGGATGCTGCCCGACAGCGCTGTCGTGCGGCCCTGCCGGTCCCACCCGGACGTGCCCAGGCCCGTCGCCTCGGGCTTCGCCGCGTTCAAGCACCTGTGGGACCACGTCTTCGTGCCGCTGACCGAGGCGATGGCCCCCGGCGTCGAGCGCGCGATCGTCGACACCGCCCCGGACCTGGTGGTCGTCGACCAGCAGGCGTTCGCCGGGGCGTTCGCCGCCGAGCGCGCGGGCCTGCCCTGGGTGACCTCGGCGAGCACCTCCGCGGAGCTGACCGACCCGCTGGCGCTGGTGCCCGCGGTGGCCGAGCGGGTGGCCGGGCAGCTCGCCGACCTGCGCGCCCGCTTCGGCGACCCGGCCGCCACCACCGACCCCCGCTTCTCCCCGCTGCTGCTGCTGGCCTTCACCAGCCCCGCGCTCGCGGGCGCGGTGGCCAACCCCGGCGGCGGCGCGATCACCTTCGCGGGCCAGGTCCCCCGGCCGGACATCCCCGCCCCCGGCTTCCCCTGGGACCGCCTCGACGACCGCCCGCTGGTGCTTCTCAGCCTGGGCACCGTCAGCGCGGACGCGGGGGACCGGTTCCTGCGCGAGTGCGCCGCCGCCCTGGCCGAGCGCCCGGGCCTGCAGGCCGTCGTGGTCGACCCCGGCGGGGCGCTGGCCGACCCGCCGCCGAACCTGCTGGCGCTGCCGCACGTGCCGCAGCAGGCCGTGCTCGACCGGGCCGCGGCCACCGGCGGGGCGGTGCTCTGCCACGGCGGGCACAACACCGTGTGCGAGGCGCTGGCCCGGGGGCTGCCGCTGGTGGTGGCCCCGATCCGCGACGACCAGCCGGTGGTCGCCGAGCAGGTCGTGGCGACCGGGGCCGGGGTGCGGCTGCGCTTCGCGCGCGCGGGGGCCGGGCACATCGGAAAAGCCCTCGACGGGATTCTGTCGGAACCTCGATACCGTGCCCACGCACAAGCGGTCGCCGAGTCGCTGCGGGCCGCGGGCGGTGCGCGCGCCGCCGCCGACGCGTTGCTCCGTACGGCCCACACCCCGGCCGCAGGCACCCCGGCATAGCCGCAGGTCGCCAGCGCAAACCTACTCACGGTTCACGATCTGCGAACTGTCCACCGGGTACAAAAACCCCCGCTGATTGTGCGTTCACCGAGCACTTTTCCCGTAGCTGCGCGCGCGCCCTTGACCCGGGGTTAATTCGGGTGATTCATTCGGTGAACCGAGGTGCGATCGGACCGCGGACGCGAGGCGAGGACGGTTGTGATGGCTGCCGACTGCGTGGTTTTCGACATGACGGTGGACCACTCCAGGTCCGCCCTCTGGGAGGTGCTCGGCGAGCCGGACCGCTACCCCCGGTTCTTCCGCGGCATCAGCAGTTGCGACAAGCTGGCCACCGACGAGTACGGCGCGCCGGACGAGTACGCGCTGCGCGCCTGCCTCGGCGACTTCGCCGTCATCGAGCACCGGCTGCGCACCGTGATCAACCGCCGCGACGAGCAACTGGTGCTCGCGGGCGTGCCGGACACCGGCGGCTGGGTCTCGCTGCGGCTGTCCGACGCGGGCACCGGCCGCACCCAGGTCAAGATCGTGTTCTTCAAGCCGATGCTGCGCCACGAGCGCGGCGCCACCTGGTCGGAGTCGGAGATCCGCACCTGGGCCCGCGACGGCCTGCGCCGGGTCTGCGACTTCCTGGCCAGGGTGCCCGACGCGCGCGCCGACCGGCACCGCGAGCCCGGCGGCACCAAGCTGCACGTGGCCAAGACCCTGATCGGCGCGGGCATCTTCTCCCCGGCCCGACCCGACCGCACGGTCCGCCAGCTGCACGCCCTGTTCAAGTGGGGCGCCACCCTCGCGGGCGGCTACTGCGCCGCCTCGGCCCGCTCGCCGAAGTCGCTGGCCGTCGGCGACGAGGAGGGCGAGCTGACCTTCGCCGAGGTCGACGCGCGCAGCACCCGGCTCGCGCACGGCCTGGCCGAGCTGGGCGCCGGGGCGGGCAAGAAGGTCGGCGTGCTCTGCCGCAACCACCGCTACCTGGTGCAGACGCTGGTGGCGCTGGGCAAGCTCGGCGCGGACGCGGTCCTGCTCAACACCGGGCTGGCCGGGTCTCAGATCGACGACATGGTGCGCAGGCACACCGTGGCCGCCCTCGTCGCCGACGACGAGTTCGTCCCGCTGCTGCGCTACCTGCCCCAGGACGTGCCGCTGATCGGCACCGGGCGGCCCACCGAGGACACCGACACCACCATCGACGAGCTGATCGACGAGGGCGGCACCGCCACCCTGCCCGCGCCCGCGGAGCCGGGCAGGCTGATCGTGCTGACCTCGGGCACCACCGGCACCCCCAAGGGCGCCCGCAGGCCCACCCCGGGCCTGGCCGACTCCGCCCAGGTGCTCTCCCGCATCCCGCTGCGCGCGGGCGACCGCATCTTCGTGGCCGCGCCGATCTTCCACAGCTGGGGCCTGACCGCGCTGCAGATCGCCATGCCGCTGCGCGCCGGGCTGGTGGTGCAGCGCCGCTTCGACGCCGAGGGCACGCTGCGCGCCATCGCCGAGCAGAAGTGCACCGCGCTGTTCGCCGTGCCGATCATGCTCCAGCGCATCCTGAACCTGCCGCGCGAGGTCAAGGCCCGCTACGACACCTCCTCGCTGCGCATCGTCGCCTCCAGCGGCTCGGCCCTGCCCCGGCAGCTCGTCACCGGCTTCATGGACGAGTTCGGCGACGTGCTCTACAACTTCTACGGCTCCACCGAGGTCTCCTCGGCGACCGTGGCCGGACCCGCCGACCTGCGCGCCGCGCCCACCACCGCGGGCCGCCCGCCGCAGGGCACCCGGATCGGGCTGCTCGGCCCCGACGGCGACCCGGTGCCGCCCGGGGTCGTCGGGCGCATCTTCGTCGGCAACGACATGCTCTTCGACGGCTACACCGACGGGCAGGGCCGCGAGGTCCGGCACGACCTGATGGACACCGGCGACCGCGGCTACTTCGACGCCGACGGGCGGCTGTTCGTCTCCGGCCGCGACGACGAGATGATCGTCTCCGGCGGCGAGAACGTCTTCCCGCGCCCGGTGGAGGAGGTCCTGGTCGACCTGCCGCAGGTCGACGAGGCCGCGGTGGTCGGCGTCCCGGACAGCGAGTACGGGCAGCGCCTGGTGGCCTACGTGGTGGTGCGCCCCGGCGCCCGCCTCGACGAGGACTCCATCCGCGCCTACGTCCACCAGCGGCTGGCCCGGTTCTCGGTGCCGCGCGAGGTCATCTTCGTCGACGAACTGCCGCGCAACCAGACCGGCAAGGTGCTCAAGCGGGTCCTGACCGAAGGTGACCTCTTCGAGCACGCGGGCGACGGCGACGCCGCGTGAGCGCCGGGTGGTGGACCGTCACCGCCGTCGTCCCGCTCCTGTCCGGCGCTGTCGCGACCCGCTGCCTGCTGCGGTGGCGGGCCCGCCGGGCGCGCGCCCGGTTCCGGCTCGTCCTCGACGAGGTGACGCTGGAGATCTCCGCGCTGGCCGACGAGCTGGCCGCGGTCCCGCGCCGCTGCAACGGCATCGTCGCCGAGCAGCGCCGCCGCTCCGCGCTGGCCTACGCCGAGGCCGCCCGGCTGCTCGACGCCGCCCGCCGCCCGCTGGACCTGACCGAGGCGTGCGCGCTCATCCGCGACAGCCGCGACGATCTGCGAATGGTCCGCGAAGGTGCCTAGCGGGCCCGCCGGAGCAATGCCCGGAAATTCCTGCGACCCGCGTTCCGTCGAACAAAGCAGGTGGCAAAGCACTACGAAAAGGCTTCGATCCGATTTATGACCGCACCGGCCACAGGTTCACCCGACGGTGACAAGTTTGCCCTGATGGATGCTCAACTCCGGACAACTCGATGGCCTGAACGTGTTTATCCCCTGGTAGAAGTGTTAGATGATGTTGCCAGTGGACCACAAACCGCCCTCCGGTCCTGCGCCGAGGGTGACAACAACAGAAGCGTTACCGGCCGGTATGGAAAGCGCTGTTGTCACCGTGGTGACACGCTGGTAACGTCCGAGCCCGTGCTCGCGGCGTGTCCTTCACGTCATTTTGCCCGTATATTCATCGGCAGGTGAGTGGTCATCTCATGAACGTTTCCGAGACGCGCAAGCGGCGTCGCCTCGCGGTGAAGTCCGCCCTGGCCGCGGTCGTCCTCGGCGCAGCGGGCGGCGGCATCTACTACAGCACCAGCGCGGCGACAGCGGGCCAGACCCCGGTGGGCGCCGCCTTCGGCTGCGTGCTCCCCGGCGGCGACAGGGTGGACGTCCCGATCGAGTTCGGCGTGGGCATCCCGAGCACCGCCACCGCAGGCACCCAGGTGACGGCCAAGCCCAGCGCGAAGATCGCCCTCCCGGCGACCGCGGTGGACAAGCTCCGCGCGGGCGGTGAGACCGCCCTCGACGCGACCCTCACCCCGACGATGACCCTGGTCGAGGGCGCCGCCAGGACCGAGCTCAAGGCCACCCCGCTCGCGGTGAAGGCCATGACGCTCCCGGCCCAGGGCGACCTGAACCTCACCCTGGAGGGCGCCCCGGTGGCGTTCACCCCCAAGGCGGCGGGCACCGCCCAGGTCGAGCTGACCGGCCTCACGGCGCAGATGCTCGTCGGCACCACCGAGATCACCTGCACCGCCACCACCGACTCCGGCGCCCTGGGCACCTTCGACGTGACCGCCGCCCCCACGGCCGCCGCGCCCCCGGCGCAGGCCCAAGCCGTCCCGGACCCCGGCGTCGGCGCCCAGGCCGACCCCGTGCTGTATGTCAACTTCGGCGTTACCGTCATCGCCAAGCCGCCGAGGCTCCAGGGCGCGGAGATCACCCTCAAGGGCACCCTCAAGACCAAGCTGCCGGTCAAGATCCCGGATGACCCGAGGGGCAACCCGCTCAACGGCACGTTGACCTTCGACCCAGCTTTGAACACTTACCTGGTGGTCTTCCGGTTCATGCCGGTCACCAACGACATCCACCCCACCTCAGAGGGCCCAGTCACCGGTTTCGTGAAGGTCCTGGGTTTCACCGCTGAGACCCAGGCGGTCTCCAGGGTCAGCCTTCGCGTCGACAACGTCTGGCAGGGCGGGAACAAGGATCACAAGGACGACGGCATCCAGTTGATGGCTGAGGGCGCCAACTGCCACACGGCGACCCCGATGGAGGTCCCGATCCAAGGCACGGTCAATATCCAGGAGGGTTTGGAGAGCCGCATCCCGGCGGTGGCCAATGTCCCGCCGTTCACCGGCTGCAAGGGCAAGACCGGTGAGGACCTCAGCAGGTTGTTCAGTGGGCTGGTCTCCGGTCAGACCCCGGTGGAAGTGATCCTGAAGTCGCTGTGCGGCGCCACCTGCCCGCCCGAGTAGCCGGGCCCGGGCGCCCGCGCCCGATCGAACCAACGAACAAGCTGTTCACACAGGAGGTGTGATGGGTGTCGAGGTCGCCGTCGAAGGCCTGAGCAAGTCGTTCGGCAAGCAGGCCATCTGGCGGGACGTCACGCTCACGCTGCCCTCCGGCGAGGTCAGCGTGCTGCTCGGACCGTCCGGTACCGGCAAGTCGGTGTTCCTCAAGTGCCTGATCGGGCTGCTCAAGCCGGAGAAGGGCCGCGTGGTCATCAACGGGGTCGACCTGTGCTCCTGCCCGGAGCGCGACCTCTACGAGATCCGCAAGCTGTTCGGCGTGCTGTTCCAGGACGGCGCGCTGTTCGGATCGATGAACATCTTCGACAACGTCGCCTTCCCGCTGCGCGAGCACACGCGCAAGAGCGAGAAGGAGGTCCGCGACATCGTCATGTCGAAGATCGACATGGTCGGCATGCTCGGCGCGGAGGGCAAGCTGCCGGGGGAGATCTCCGGCGGTATGCGCAAGCGCGCCGGGCTGGCGCGGGCGCTGGTGCTCGACCCGCAGATCATCCTGTGCGACGAGCCGGACTCCGGCCTCGACCCGGTCCGCACCGCGTACCTGTCGCAGCTGCTGATCGACCTGAACGCGCAGATCGACGCGACCATCCTCATCGTCACGCACAACATCAACGTGGCCCGCACCGTCCCGGACAACCTGGGGATGCTCTTCCGCAAGGAACTGGTCATGTTCGGCCCCCGCGAGGTGCTGCTGACCAGCGAGGAGCCGGTCGTGGAGCAGTTCCTCAACGGCCGCCGCATCGGTCCCATCGG
The DNA here is from genome assembly GCF_021056305.1 of Actinokineospora sp. PR83. Taxonomy (NCBI): domain Bacteria; kingdom Bacillati; phylum Actinomycetota; class Actinomycetes; order Pseudonocardiales; family Pseudonocardiaceae; genus Actinokineospora; species Actinokineospora sp. PR83. The sequence goes on along the minus strand of NZ_JAJCXD010000081.1, from coordinate 12,387 downwards.
CATGTCCGAGGAGAAGGACCAGGCGCAGATGGCCCAGGAGCAGGCGCACCTGGACGCCGGGCACAGCGACGGCTCGCTCGAGGAGGACATGCGCGGGGTCGTCCCGCAGCTGGAGCCGACCCCGGGCCTGCCGCCGCGCGACGCCGCCCGGCGCCGCCGCCAGCGGGTCATGCAGATCCTGCACACGCTGCCCGAGTCCGCCCAGCACGGCATCCTGGCCAGCCTCAGCCGCGACGACTACGACCGCTACCAGGAGTGGCGCCGCCGCACCACCGGCATGGCGATGCCCGCGGGCCCGGGCACCACCGGCACGGCCACCGCCACCCGGGAGCAGACCAGGGTCAGCCAGGAGCTGCCCACCCGGCCCGCGGCGGGCGCCCAGCCCACCCAGCAGATCCCGCGCCCGGTCGTCCAGTCCCGCCCGCCCGCCCCGCAGCAGCCCCAGCAGTCCCCGCCCATGCGCCCGCGGCCCCGCCCGTGGCGCCGGGAAGAGGGGGACCAGTGAGCACCCGCACGTCCCGCAAGACCTCCCCGCTGGAACCGGTCCTGAACAAGGCCACCGGGGCCCTGCGCGAGTTCGGCAACATCTTCGCCATGGCGCTCGACGTCATCGTGCAGATGTTCAAGCGGCCCTTCCAGGCCAAGGAGTTCATCCAGCAGTTCTGGTTCATCGCCAGCGTCTCGATCATGCCCGCGGCCCTGGTCGCCATCCCGTTCGGCGCGGTCATCACCCTGCAGTTGGGGTCGCTGACCGCGCAGATCGGCGCCGACTCGTTCAACGGCGCGGCCAGCGTGCTCGCGGTCATCCAGCAGGCCAGCCCGATCGTGACCACGCTGGTGGTCGCGGGCGCCGGTGGTTCGGCGATCTGCGCGGACCTGGGCTCGCGGACCATCCGCGAGGAGATCGACGCGATGATGGTGCTCGGCGTCTCGCCGATCCAGCGCCTGGTGGTGCCCCGCGTGCTCGCCGCCATGGGCGTGGCCGCGCTGCTCAACGGCATGGTCTCGGTCGTCGGCGTGTGCGGCGGCTACTTCTTCAACGTGGTCGTGCAGGGCGGCACCCCCGGTGCCTTCCTCTCCAGCTTCTCGGCCCTGGCGCAGCTGTCGGACCTGTGGGTCGGCACGCTCAAGGCCGTGATCTTCGGTTTCCTCGCGGGCCTGGTGGCCTCCTACCGGGGGTTGAACCCCAAGGGCGGCCCCAAGGGCGTCGGCGACGTGGTGAACCAGTCCGTGGTCATCACCTTCCTCCTGCTGTTCCTGGTGAACCTGGTGATCTCCGTGGTCTACCTGCAGCTCGTCCCCGCGAAGGGAGCGTGACGTGGTAACGCTCCGCGGCAAGGGCCGGGTGTCCTTCCAGCGCCCGTTCAACGCGCTGGAACGGCTCGGCGACCAGCTCGTGTTCTACGCCCGCGCACTGGCCTGGGTCCCGTTCGCGCTCACCCGCTACCTGCGGGAGATCATCCGGCTGCTGGCCGAGGTGAGCTTCGGCTCCGGCGCGCTGGCGGTCATCGGCGGCACCATCGGCGTGATGGTCGGCCTGTCGGTCTTCACCGGCACGGTCGTCGGCCTGCAGGGCTTCGCGGCGCTGAACCAGATCGGCACCTCGGCGTTCGCTGGCTTCCTCTCGGCGTACTTCAACACCCGCGAGATCGCCCCGCTGGCCGCCAGCCTGGCGCTGTCGTCCACGGTCGGCTCCGGCTTCACCGCCCAGCTCGGCGCCATGCGGATCTCCGAGGAGATCGACGCGCTGGAGGTCATGGCGATCCGGTCGATGCCGTACCTGGTGACCTCGCGGATCATCGCCGGGTTCGTGGCGATCATCCCGCTGTACACGATCGGCCTGCTGACGTCGTACCTGGCGGCGCGGACGATCACGGTCAGCGTCTACGGGCAGTCGGCGGGCACCTACGACCACTACTTCTCGCTGTTCCTCCCCCCGGAGGACGTGGTGTGGTCGTTCGTCAAGGTGCTGATCTTCAGCGTGGCGATCATCCTGACGCACTGCTTCTACGGCTACCGCGCCAGCGGCGGCCCGGCGGGCGTGGGTGTCGCGGTCGGCCGCTCCGTGCGGACCTCGATCGTGATCATCAGCGTCCTGGACTTCTTCCTCAGCCTCGCGATCTGGGGCGCGACGACGACGGTGCGGGTGGCCGGGTGAACACGCGACTGCGCAACCAGACGATGGGTGTCTTCTTCCTCGTCATCATCCTGCTGCTGGGCTGGCTGGCGATCGCCATCTACGACAAGGCGTTCGTCAGCTCCACCCGGGTCGTCCTGCACGCCGACCGGGTGGGCAACCAGCTCAAGGAGAACGCCGACGTCAAGGTCCGCGGCATGATCGTGGGCACCGTCGACTCGATCGTCACCGACGGCGACGGGGTGGCGATCGAGCTGGCGCTGGAGCCGGACAAGCTGCAGCTACTGCCCAGCAACGTCACCGCCCGGCTGCTGCCCAAGACCCTGTTCGGCCAGCGCTACGTGGCCCTGGTGGTCCCGGAGAGCCCGGCGCGCCCGCTGCGCGAGGGCGACACGATCGACCAGGACACCTCCGAGCGCTCGGTCGAGCTGGAGAAGGCGCTGCGCGACCTGCTGCCGGTGCTGCAAGCGGTGCAGCCGCAGAAGCTCAACTCCACCCTCGGCGCGCTGTCGCAGGCGCTGGAGGGCCGGGGCAAGACCCTGGGCGAGACCATGGTCTCGTTCAACAAGTACCTCGCCGAGCTGAACCCGCAGATGCCGCAGATCCAGGCGGACATCACCAAGTTCGCCGACACCATCGGGGTCTACGAGAAGGCGGCACCGGACATCATCGACGCCCTCGACGAGCTGACCACGACCAGCAAGACGATCGCCGAGCAGAAGGACCAGCTCGCCAACCTGTTCGGTTCGCTCACCACCGCTTCCAACGACCTGGGCGAGTTCGTCCGGGGCAACAAGAACACGCTGATCGGGCTGGCGGACAGCAGCAGGCCCACGCTGGAGCTGCTGGCCAGGTACTCCCCGGAGTTCCCCTGCCTGGCGCAGGCCGTCGTCAACGTCAAGCCGGACGTGGAGCGGGCGCTCGGCGTCGGCACCAACGAGCCGGGCATGCACGTCAACCTGGTCGTCAAGCAGTCGCGGGGCGCCTACGTCCCGGGCCGCGACCGCCCGGCCTTCACCGCCAAGGGCGGCCCCCGCTGCTACCCCGCCGGGCTCTCCGGGGGCGCCACCCCCGCGGTGGCGATGGACGCGGCGGGCGGCACCGACGGGCTGGGCGTCGTCAACTCGGTGCAGGAGAGCCAGTTCATCAACGAGCTGATCGCCCCCACCACCGACAACCTGGCACCGGCCGACCTCGCGGACTGGAGCAGCCTGCTGGTCGGACCCCTGCTGCGCGGAGCTGAGGTGAACCTGTCATGAAGTCCGTGACCGGCCCCCTGGTCAAGGGCCTGATCTTCACGGTGGTCACGCTGGTGGCCACGATCGTGCTCGGCGTGACCATCGCCAACAAGGGCAGCGGCGACTCCATCACCTACTCGGCGAAGTTCACCGACGTCACCTCGCTCAACACCGGCGACGACATCCGCATGTCGGGTGTGCGCGTCGGCCAGGTCGAGGACATCGAGGTGGTGGACCGCAAGTTCAGCCAGGTGGAGTTCAGCGTGGACCGCCGCTGGGCGCTGTCGCCCACGGCCGTCGCCACGGTGAAGTTCCGCAACCTGATCGGCCAGCGCTACATCTCCATCGACCAGGGCACCGGCTCCGGCACCCTGCCGGAGGACTCGGTCATCCCGCTGGACCGCACCCGGCCCGCGCTGGACCTGACCGCGATGTTCAACGGGTTCAAGCCGCTGTTCCAGGCGCTCTCGCCCGAGGACGTCAACAAGCTGTCGCTTGAGGTCGTGCAGGTCCTGCAGGGCGAGGGCGGCACGGTGGACAACCTGCTGACCCACGTCGCCTCGCTGACCACCACGCTGGCGCAGAAGGACGACGTCATCGGCCGGGTGATCACGAACCTGAACACCGTGCTCGGGCAGGTCAACTCCCAGGGCGACCAGCTCTCGTCGCTGCTGCTGACCACCCAGCAGCTGGTGTCCGGCCTGGCCAAGGACGCCAAGCCGATCGGCGACGCGATCTCCAGCATCGCCGAGCTGACCACCAGCACCTCGGACCTGCTCGCGCAGGGCCGGGAACCGCTCAAGCGCGACATCGACGCCCTCGGGCAGTTGTCGAACACGCTGGCGAACAACACCCCGCAGTTCGAGACCTTCCTCAAGAACCTGCCGATCAAGTACGAGACCATCGGCCGGATGGCCTCCTACGGGTCTTGGCTCAACTTCTACCTGTGCTCGGCCACCACCAACGTCGCCCCCGCACCCGGTCAGGGTGACGTCGGTCTGCCGAACACCGCTGCGAGGTGCCGGTCGTGAAGCCGTTCCGCGAACGCAACACCGTCAAGGTCGGCCTCGTCGGCATGGCGCTGATGGTCCTGGTGGGTCTCCTGATCTTCTCCTGGGACTCGCTGCCGATCATCGGCGGTCGGGAGTACACCGCGCACTTCAAGGAGGCCGCGGGGCTCAAGCCCGACGACGAGGTCCGGGTGGCCGGGGTCAAGGTCGGCAAGGTGACCGCGGTCGAGCTGGAGGACACCTACGTCAAGGTGACCTTCCGGGCGCGCGGGGTGTGGCTGGGGAACGAGACCGTCGCCGCCATCAAGATCAAGACCCTGCTGGGCCAGAAGAACCTGGCGCTGGACCCGCTGGGCACCGAGGAACTCGACCCGGACAACCCGATCCCGCGCGAGCGCACGATCACCCCCTACGACGTGAACGACGCGTTCGCCGACCTGGCCAAGACCACCGGCGAGATCGACACCGACCGGCTGGCGGAGAGCTTCAAGACCCTGGCGCAGACCTTCTCGGCCTCCACCCCGGAGACCGTCAAGAGCGCCCTGGACGGCCTCTCGTCGCTGTCGAAGACGATCTCCTCCCGGGACCAGGACCTCAAGCAGCTCCTGGAGAGCTCCAGCGGGGTCAGCAAGACCATCGCCGACCGCTCCGACCAGTTCACCGCGCTGATCAACGACGGCAGCACGCTGCTCGGCGAGTTCGACCGCCGCCGCCAGGCCATCCACGACCTGCTGGTCGGCACCCGCGACCTGGCCCGCCAGCTCCAGGGCCTGGTCGCCGACAACCAGCAGCAGATCGGCCCCGCCCTGGAACAGCTCAACCGGGTCACCGACGTGCTCCAGCGCAACCAGGACAACCTGGACAAGGCGCTGCGCCTGGCGGGCCCGTTCTACCGGCTGATCGGCAACGCCGTCGGGAACGGCCGCTGGCTCGACAGCTACATCTGCGGCCTGATCCCGTCCGCGGACGGTTCGGCAGGCTGCGTGCCACCGAAGGCGGGGGGACGTTGATGGTCACCGAGACCTGCTCCCGGCTGATCGGCGCTGTGACACTCGGCAACGGCCGCTGGCTCGACAGCGGTAACACTTGCGGCCTGATCCCGTCCGCGGACGGTTCGGCAGGCTGCGTGCCACCCAAGGCAGGAGGACGCTGATGGCCGCCACCAAGACCCGCTACAAGCTGATCCGCGCGATCGCCATCGGCGCGGCGGCGGTCCTGCTGGTCGCCGCGGGCACCTGGGCGCTGCTCAACGCGGGCAAGACCAAGTCGGTGACGGCGTACTTCACCGCCGCGGTCGGCCTCTACGCCGACTCCGACGTGCGCGCGCTCGGCGTCAAGATCGGCTCGGTGGACACCGTGGAGCCGCAGGGCCCCAACGTCAAGGTCACCATGACCATCGACGCGGACGCCCCGATCCCGCAGGGCGCCAACGCGCTGATCATCACGCCCAGCCTGGTCTCCGACCGGTACGTGCAGCTCAGCCCGGTCGACACCAACGGGCCCCGGCTGGCCGACGACACCACGATCCCGGTGGAGCGCACCGTCGTCCCGGTCGAGATCGACCAGCTCTTCTCCAGCCTCAACGACATGACCACCGCCCTGGGCCCGGAGGGGGCCAACAAGGAGGGCGCGCTCAGCGACCTGCTCAAGACCGGCGCCAACTACCTCGAGGGCAACGGCGCGGAGTTCGGCCAGACCGTGCGCGACCTCGGCGACCTGGCCCGCACCCTGGGCAACTCCCAGGACGACCTGTTCGCCACCGTCGACGGCCTGCAGAAGTTCACCACCATGCTGGCCCAGAACGACGGCCAGGTCCGCCAGCTCGACGACCTGCTGTCGTCGGTGTCGAAGAACCTCGCCGACGAGCGCGGCAACTTCGACGAGGCGCTGCGCGAACTGGCCTCGGCGCTGGGCACGGTGCAGGGCTTCATCAAGGACAACCGCGGTCTGATCAAGACCAACGTGGACAAGCTGGCGGGCACCACCGCCCTGCTCTCGCAGCAGCGCGCCTCGCTGTCGGAGGCGCTGGACGCCACGCCGCTGGCGCTGAGCAACCTGCTCAACGCCTACGACCCGAACACCCGCACGCTCGACGGCCGGGGCAACCTCAACGAGTTCTCGTTGCTGCCGCTGCCCGCCACGGCCAACGCGCAGGGAGGCAACTGATGCGCACCCGGCTGTTCACCGGGCTCCGCGCCGCTGTGGCGGCGGGGCTGGGGATGACCGTGCTCGCGGGCTGCGGCGGCGGTCTCTACGACGTCGACCTCCCCGGCGGCGCCGACGTCGGTGACCGCCCCTACCACGTCACCGCCGACTTCAAGGACGTGCTGGACCTGGTCCCGCAGTCCGGGGTCAAGGTCAACGACGTGGCCATCGGCAAGGTCGAGGCGATCGAGCTGGCCCCCGACGGCCGCAGCGCCAGGGTCAGCATGGTCGTCAACGGCTCGGTCAAGCTCGCGGGCACCGCGGTGGCCCGGCTGCGCCAGTCCAGCGTGCTGGGCGAGAAGTTCGTCGAGCTGGCCGACCCGAGCGACGACGCCAGGCAGGGCACCCTCGCCGACGGCGCCAACATCCCGCTGGAGCGCACCAACCGCAACCCGGAGATCGAGGAGGTGTTCGGCGCGCTGTCGATGCTGCTCAACGGCGGCGGCGTCGGGCAGATCCAGCTCATCACCAAGGAGCTGAACGCGGCGCTGGGCGGCAACTCCCAGGACATCAAGGCGCTGCTGACGAACCTCAACACCTTCGCGGGCGGCCTGGACGCCCACCGCGCCGAGATCACCAGGGCGCTCGACGGCCTGGACCGGCTCTCCGGCTCGCTCGGTCAGCGCAAGGACCAGATCGCCCAGCTCCTGGAGGGCCTCGGCCCGGGCATCGAGGTGCTCTCGCAGCAGCGCGAGCAGTTCGTCACCATGCTCAAGTCGCTCGACTCGCTGTCGTCGACGGCCGTGGAGGTGGTCAACGCGAGCAAGGACGACCTGGTGGCCGACCTCAGGGCCCTGGAGCCGACGCTGCGCAAGCTCAACGAGGCCGGGCAGAACCTGCCGCAGGCCATGGAGCTGCTGTTCACGTTCCCGTTCCCGGACTCGGCGTTGAACGCGATCAAGGGCGACTACCTGAACGTGTACCTGAAGTACTCCGCGAACGCGCAGGGGGCGGTGGCGCCCGCTTCGGTCCCGCTGTCGCTGCCCTCGGCGGACCAGGCCCCGGAGGGGAACGGCTGATGATCACCCGACGGGTGCGGATCCAGATCACCGTCTTCGTGCTGATCGCCCTGGCGGGCATCAGCTACGTGGGCGCCAAGTACGCGGGCCTGGACACCATGTTCGGCGCCGCGGGCTACATCGTGAAGGTGCGCCTGCCCGACTCCGGCGGCATCTTCACCAACGCCGAGGTCACCTACCGCGGCGTCGGCATCGGCCGGGTCGACGAGCTGCACCTGGTCAACGACGGCGTCGAGGTCGACCTGCGCATCCGCGACGACGCCCCGCAGGTCCCCGCGGACGTCGAGGCCGTGGTCGCCAACCGCTCCGCGGTCGGCGAGCAGTACCTCGACCTGCGCCCCCGCCGCGACGGCCAGCCCTACCTGACCGAGGGCTCGGTCATCTCCAAGGACGCGACCTCGCTGCCGCTGCCGAACGAGACCGTCCTGCTCAACCTGGACAAGCTGGTCGAGTCGGTGCCGGAGGACGAGCTGCGCACCGTCGTCGACGAGCTGTACCTGGCCACCCAGGGCACCGGCCCCAGCCTGCAGGTCCTGCTGGACTCGGCGAGCAGCTTCACCAAGCTGGCCACCGAGCACCTGCCGCAGACCCTGCAGCTGATCACCGACGCGGGCACCGTGCTCACCACCCAGGTGGAGTCGCAGCAGGCGATCCAGGACTTCGGCGTCAACGCCAAGGTCATCGCCGAGCAGCTGAGCAAGTCCGACGGCGACATCCGCACCATCCTGGCCAACGCCCCGGCTGCCGCCGAGCAGATCTCCGGCCTGCTGCGCGAGAGCGGCAAGAGCCTCGGCGGCGTGTTCGCCAACCTGCTGACCACCTCGAACGTGCTGGTCACCCGACAGGCGGGCCTGGAACAGCTACTGGTGGTGGCCCCGCAGGCCATCGCCGCGGCGCGCGACGTCATCACCCCCAACGGCGCCAACTTCGGCCTGTCGGCGACCTTCTTCGACCCCATGCCCTGCACCCAGGGCTACGAGGGCACCCGCTACCGCAACGGCCTCGACACCTCCGGGGCGCCGCTGAACACCAACGCGCGCTGCGTGCTCGCCCCGGGCAGCGGTAACGTGCGGGGGTCGCAGAACGCGCCCAACGGTGGCGTCCCCCCGGCGGTCAAGCCCGCGGACTTCGGTCCCGGGGGTGAGCTGCCGGAGCAGGACAACAACGCCCCCGGGGGCACCGACAACATGCGCAGCTCGCTCGACGAGCTGCTCGCGCTGACCCCGTAGGAGCTGGAGCACCGGATGAGCGAGACCGACGAGGACACCCGCACCAGGCGAGCGGGCGGGCCGTTGCGGGTGGCCTCGGTCGTGCTGCTGGTGCTGGCCGTGGTGTTCGCGGGCGTCTCCGGTGTGCGGCTGCTCGGCGCCGACGACGTCCGCGCCGCCGACGTCACGGCCAGGGACGAGGCGCTGCGCGCGGCCAGGTCGAGCGTGGCCCAGTTCAACACCTTCGACTACCGCAGCGCCCCGGCGGCCATGGAAGGCTGGCTGGCCCAGTCCACCGGCACCCTGCACGACCAGTTGCAGGCCGAGAAGGACGCGACGGTCAAGAACCTGGCCGCCGGGCGCACGGTCACCCGGGGCGAGGTCGTCGACGCCGCGCTGACCGAGCTCGACGCCGACCGGGGGGCCGCGGGCTTCATCGCCTCGGTGTTCACGGCGGTCACCCCGGAGGGCGGTGCCGAGGTGCCCAAGCGCATCCGGTTCCAGGGCACGATGACCAGGACCGACCAGGGTTGGCTGCTCTCGTCGCTCGACCTGGTCAAGATCCAGACGGCCTGACCGGGCGAAGGCAGGAGGAGCAGATCCCATGAGCAGCACCGGACGCCGCGACGCCTCCACCCGGGGCCGCACCCCCAGGGTGGCGGGCCGCCGGGTGGCGGGCAGGCCCACGAGCCGACCGCGCCCCGCCCCGCACGTCGACCCGGCCCCCGGTGCGGCCCCCGACACCCCGGACGCCGTCGGCGTCGAGGAGGTCGACGAGACCACCGCGGCCGGGTACACGGCGGTGGACGAGCCGGACGAGGCCCCCGAGGCCGACTCCGGCGACCTGGACGACCGGGACGGGGGCGACCCCGACGACCCCGACGACGCGGACACCCCGGCCTTCTCCACCCGGCTGTCGATCGTCCTGCTGGTCGCCGCCCTGCTGGTCGCCGCGGGCGGCCTGTTCCTGTGGCTGCGCGCCGAGCGGATCGACGACGCGGCGGGCAGCAACCTCGCCGTGGTCGACGCCGGGCAGACCGTGGCCGTCACCACGGCCGTGCGCGAGGCGCTGGAGCAGGTCTTCTCCTACCGCTACGACAACACCGCCCTGACCGAGGCCGCGGCCAAGACCGTCCTCGTCGGCGAGGCATCGGGCCAGTACGAGGAGCTGTTCAAGCAGGTCCGGGAACTGGCGCCGGAGCAGAAGCTGGTGCACAAGTCGAAGGTGGTCCTGTCCGGGGTCTCCCAGCTCGACGGCGACCACGCCACCATGCTCGTGTTCCTGGACCAGACCTCCACCCGCGGCGACAACGGCGAGTCGACCGTGGGCGGTGCGCAACTGACCGTCGACGCGCAGCGGGTGGACGGGGTCTGGCGGATCTCCGCTATGAAGATCCGCTAGTGACCTGGTGAACACCCTGGTCGTGACAATTCCGGCGACCGGTCCACTCGGCAACCGGTGAATTACCGTCCGGCTATTGTCCAGTAATTGACGAAATGGGTAAAGTCGACCCCGTCCGGCGAAACTCACTCGTTCGGGCGGACGGTTCACACAAATGCGCTGCCGAGTGGAATGGCACCGCACCCGGGGTGGGTGCGGGTGCCGCCACCCGGAGTTCGAGGGCAACGGTGCCCGCACCCGCGTGATGCCCCGGTGGTGGTTCAGGCCCCGGCTGCTGTTGGGCGAGCATCCGCCCGGGAGGGCAGGCGCCCGTACCGCGCCTGCCCTCCCGTGTGCCCGGCCCCGGTCCACCGCCGACCCCACCGCGGCGGCCACCAGGGCAGTCCCGACCGCACCGCACACCCCCTCGCGCAGTCGAAGGCCCCCGGTGCTCGACACCGGGGGCCTTCGCGGTTCTGCCGGGCGCTACCGGGTCAGCTCGACCCCGCGCAGGGTGCGCCGCGCCCGCAGCGCCACCTCGATGTCGAAGCGCCGGTCCGGGTCGTCCAGCGAGGCCCCGAACAGCCGCTCCAACTGCCGCAGGCGGTAGCGGACGGTCTGCGGGTGCACGTCGAGCAGCTGGGCGATCTCCGGGGCGCTGCGCCGGGTCTCCAGCCAGATCAGCAGCGTCTCGCTGAGCTTGTCGCGCTGCTTGCCGGTCAGCTCGGCCATCGGGGCCAGCGCCCGCTCGGAGATCTCCTGTACCAGGAACGGGTCGTTGAGCAGCCACAGCACCGACATGTGCCGCTCGAACCAGGTGACCTCGGTGTCGGGCAGCGCGCCCTGGCCGACCAGCACCAGCGTCCGCCGGGCCCAGCGCAGCGACTCCGCAGCCTCGGTGATCGGCACCGTGGGGCCCACCGCCGCCCGCCAGCCGGGCAGGTCCTCGGGCAGCTTGTGCAGCAGGTCGCGGTGCTCCTCGGCGAGGACCAGGCACGGCTCGCTGCCCTCCAGGTCCACCAGCACCCGGCCGTCCATGTTCGCCCCGGGCAGGTCCGAGTGCTCGTCGCGCAGTTCCAGCGCGACGGTGACGATCCGCTCCGGCACCGGCCAGCGGGCCGCCTCGGCCAGCCTGGTCAGCGCCTGCGGGGTGGCCGCGGCGGGGGAGAGGATGACCTCCAGTAGCTGCCTGCGCCGCCGCTCCAGGGCGCCCATCTCCCTGGCGCGCACGGAGGCGTGGCCCTCCACCGACAGCGCGGACAGCTCGTCGATGTAGGCGAAGATGGCCTCGGCGAGCAGGCACAGCGTCGCCGTGGGCACCCCGGCCCGGTCGCCGACCTGCGCGATCCGCCGCCAGGCGACGCGCGCGCCGATGCGGTACGCGGTCTGCAGCACGTCGAGGATCGGGCCGTCGTAGAAGTCGTGCAGGCCCATGTCCCGGAACAGCTGCGCCCGGTCGTCCTGCGGGGCCGTCGGGTCGGCCAACCGGTCGATGAACTGCATCACCGCCTGCTGGATGCCCTCGGTCACCGACTTGCCGAACGGGCCGTCCATGCGCCTGCTGAACGCCGGGATGGCCCGGCTGAGCTCGCTGCGGATCTCCTCGGTCAGGTCCTGCACGCCCGGCCGGAACAGCGGCGCCAGGTCCGACGGCAGCAACGACCACAGGTCGATCGAGGTGACGTCCTGGTCGTCGCGGTCGGTCGCGGTGCTCGCCGGGGACAGCAGGGAGTCGAAGGCGATCCGCAGCGGGAACTCGGCGAGCCCGTCCGGTTCGTCCCGCTGCTCTGACACGGTCGCCTCCTCGGGGCGTGGCAATCCCGACCGCGTCGGTGGGGATTGCCGCCTGCAATAGGGCACGAATAGTGCGCCGACGCTTGTCTGGTATCAGCGCCGCACGTCCTGGAATCTACATCGCCGCAGCGGTCGCCGGAACTTTTTCCACCTTTATTCTGGAATGTGGCGGGCCGTGCGCGGAACTTTGTCACCGCGTCACAGTCGGCGTGTGTGCTTCTGCATGGCATCGGAGCAGAATCGGGTACTGAGCGGTACTTCATGGCTGTTCGGCCCGGTCCGCCCGCGCCCTCGACCGCGGCCGGGGACGCGTCCGCGCACCGCGCCCCCGGCGCACGCGCCGACGGCCGGCCCCGCGGGTGCGGGACCGGCCGTCGGCGGCGGGGACTGGGGCG
>NZ_JAJCXD010000080.1:0-12907 GCF_021056305.1 Actinokineospora sp. PR83 | reverse complement strand
CGGCCTCGACCTGCCCGACCACGACCTGGGCCACGGTGCGCTCGTCGTCGGGCAGCAGGTCGTCGCCGGTCGCGGCGGCCAGCCAGGTGTCGACGTCGACGACGGTCACCACCGCGTCGACCCGGCGTTCCCCGGCGATCGGACCGGGTTCGAGGACCGGGTCGAGGTGCACCACCAGCCGGTCGAACGCGTCGGTCAGCAGCGCCAGGTCGGCGCGCAGCGTGCACGAAACGCAGTCGTGCTCCGCCCCCAACCGCTCGGTCGTGTCGGTGTTGTCCACCCGGCAACGGCGTTCGACTCCACTGTCGGTGATCGCGTACTGCACCACCGCGGTCCCGGGCGCCAGCAGCCGGGCGGCGAACGCCCCGGCCGCCGCGCGGTCCCATCCCGCCACGAGCGTGAGCACCGGCACTCCAATCGACAACCATTTCCATCTGGACTCGGTCGAGGCTACCCTGGCGACGGCGTTAATGAAAACGGTTCCCATGTCTAGGAGGTCACATGTCGGCGATATGCCAGGTCACCGGCCGAAAACCCGGCTTCGGCAACCAGGTCTCCCACTCCAACCGGCGCACCTCGCGCCGCTGGAACCCCAACGTCCAGCGCCGCCGCTACTGGCTGCCCACCGAGAACCGGTGGGTCACCCTGCGCGTGTCGGCCAAGGGCATCAAGACCATCGACCGGCGCGGGATCGAGTCCGTCGTGGCCCGCCTCCGCGCGGAGGGGCAGCGCATCTGATGGCCCGCAACGACATCCGCCCCATCGTGAAGCTGCGGTCCACCGCGGGCACCGGCTTCACCTACGTCACCCGCAAGAACCGGCGCAACGACCCCGACCGGCTGGTGCTGCGCAAGTTCGACCCCGTCGCCCGCAGGCACGTCGAGTTCCGGGAGGACCGCTGATGGCCAAGAAGTCCAAGATCGCCGCCAACGAGCGGCGCAAGACGATCGTCGCCCGGCACGCCGAGCGCCGCGCCGAGCTCAAGGAGGTCATCCGCAGGCCGTCGTCGTCCGAAGAGGACCGCGCCGCCGCCTTCCGCGAACTGCGGCGGATGCCCCGCGACGCCAGCGCCACCCGCATCCGCAACCGCGACGCCGTCGACGGCAGGCCGCGCGCCTACCACCGCGCGTTCGGCCTGTCCCGGCTGCGGCTGCGCGAGATGGCCCACCGCGGCGAACTGCCCGGCGTGACAAAGTCGAGCTGGTGACCGTGCGCCGACCGCCGAAGAAGAAGCGCAACCCGCTGGGCACCGAATCCACCGTGGACTGGAAGGACACCGCGCTGCTGCGCACCTTCATCTCCGACCGCGGCAAGATCCGCGCCCGCCGCGTCACCGGGCTCACCCCCCGGCAGCAGCGGGCCGTCGCCACCGCGATCAAGAACGCCCGGGAGATGGCCCTGCTGCCCTACGCGGGCCCCAAGGGCTGACCCGCCCGCTCGGGCGGCGGACCCCGGCTCCCCGTCGCCCGAGCAGGCAGAACGCGTTACTCCGAACGGGTCACGACCAGCCCGCCTTGTAGCCTGCGCGGAGCTGTGTCGCAGACCACGAACCGCGCCGTTCGCCGGCTGAGTTCGGCGAGGTGGAGTCGGGGACGGTGTTGGGGCAGGACGGGCTGGAACCGGGCGACGAGCTCGCGGCGACCGAGGCGTTGCGCGCGGACCGCGAGATCCGGATGCTCATCGACGCCGGGCGCACCGGGGCGGCGAACGCCCTGTTCGACCAGTTGCTGGCCAAGGTCCCGCCGAACCTGGCCCCCTGGACCAGGGCGGCCATCCTCACCAGGCGCGCGGTGTCGGCCTGGCGGCTGCGCCGCATCCCGCTCGCCCTCGAACTCGTCGCCGAGGGCTGGAGCGACATCGACATCGACCACCCCCGGGGCTCCTCCGCCGCCGACACCCTGGGCAGGCTCGGCTACCTGCTGGAGGGCATCGGCCACCGCCACGCCGCCCTCGACGTCGCCCGCGTCGCCGTCGAGGTCGCCAGGACCGGCGACGACGTCGAGATCCTCGCCCACTCCCTGCAGAACCTGGCGGGCACCCTCAACTTCCGCGCCGCCGAACAACCCCCCGCCGAGGCCGCCGCCACCTTCCGCGAGGCCATCGCCCTCCTGGAGGAAGGCCTCACCCTGGTCGAGGGCGGGCGCATCCACCTGGCCCTCACCGCGGCCCACGGGGCGTCCCTGGCCGGGGTCGGCGACCTCGACCGGGCCGAGGACACCGCCCGCCGCACCCTGGAGGCCGCGGCCCCCGAGGACAACCGCTGGGCCATGTCCGTCGGCAACTGGGTCCTCGCCACCGTCCGCCGAGCCCAGGGCCGCCTCACCGAAGCCGCCGACCACGCCAGGTCAGCGGTCCACGACGCCGAATCGGTCAACGACCCGTCCCTGGTCCAGCGCTACTCCCAAGACCTCGCCGACATCTGCCACGCCGCGGGCGACTTCGCGGGCGAGGCCGACGCGCTGCGCCGCAACATCGGCGCCCGCCGCACCGCCGTGGAAACCCTGCAGGAGGGCCTGGGCCAAGCCCTGGAACAGCGCCGCCTGGCCATCCGGGCCCAACGCCTCGCCACCGCCGCCCAGGAAGCCGCCGAACGCGACCCCCTCACCGGCCTGGCCAACCGCCTGGGCCTCGAACGAGCCGCCCCCCACATGCTCCACCACGCCGCCACCGCCGCCCGCCACCCCTGGCTCCTCCTCATCGACGTGGACTGGTTCAAGGCGGTCAACGACGCCGCCGGCCACGCCGCCGGAGACGCCGCCCTGAGGGAAATCGCGGCCATCCTCCGCACGGAGTGCCGGGTGGGCGACCTGATCGCCCGCTGGGCGGGAGACGAGTTCGTCGTCCTGCTCACCCACCCCGCCACCGAGGAAGAACCCATCGGCCACGCGGTCGCCGACCGCATCCGCACCGCAGTCGACACCCACGACTGGACGGCGGTCCTGGGCACGACCCAACACCCCACGGTCAGCGTGGGAGTGGCCGACGGCCCCGGCACGTTCGAGCGCCTCTTCGCCAACGCGGACACCGCCCTCTACACGGCAAAGCGCAAGGGCCGCAACCGCGTGGAACCATTCGAACAACCCTGACCGGTCCGACCGCCGACTCACCCTCCAAGCCGCCCCGCCGCCCGCCGGACCTGCCCGTCCGCCGCTGCGCTCCAACACCCGCACACTCGCTCCCGCCTGCTCTCCCCCCGATCACCTGGTCCGCCCAACCACCCTGATCCACGCCCTCTCCCCGAATCCGCCACCGCTCGCCCTCCGACAACCCGGCCCCAAGCCAACCTCAACGGCCCGACAACCCCGATCGTCCAGCCGACCTCATCCACATCCCGCCCGAGGCAGCCCCCGAATCAATCCAACCAGCGAGGCCCGACACCCCCGGCCGATCACCACGAGTTGTCCACAGGCCGAAACGAGCACCCCCCGAATCAATCCGACCAGGACGGCCCGACAATTCCGAGTGGTCCGCCGCTGCCTGTGGACAACCCACCTCACTACTCCATTTCCGTCGGTGCCCCCTGCTTGGATTGATTCGGGGGCTGCTCAGAACGGCGCCACCCGTTGACCACCCCGGCGACGGCCGCCGCCACCCACACCGCAGCCACCGCGATCCCCAGCCCCGCCCAGTAGTCGCGGTCGTGCAGCCCGGGGTTGGTCGGCACGCCGAACGGGCGCCAGATCAGGGGCACCGCCAGGATCGCCAGGACCGCCGTGCACGTGGCGGCCGCCTTCACCGGTGTGTGCCAGGTCGGGGGGAGGAGGCGGGTCAGCAGGTACGCCGCCCCGCCGACGACGGGGGCGACCACGGCGTCGTGGACCAGGGGACCGCCGATGAAGAACGCGGCGCCCTGCCAGGCGTCGCGGAAGGAGGCGTGGGCGAAGTCCCAGGCGAG
The DNA here is from genome assembly GCF_021056305.1 of Actinokineospora sp. PR83. Lineage (NCBI taxonomy): Bacteria > Bacillati > Actinomycetota > Actinomycetes > Pseudonocardiales > Pseudonocardiaceae > Actinokineospora > Actinokineospora sp. PR83. The sequence continues at coordinate 9,012 of NZ_JAJCXD010000080.1, read as the reverse complement.
GTAGCCGCCCCAGGCGAGGGCGGCCAGGCCCAGGACGAACAGGGCGGCTCTCACAGGACCTCCAGGCGGGTGACCCACTTGGTTTGCAGGACACCTGGGCGGGTGGGGGCGATCACCCGGCAGGGGTAACCGTGATCGGGGGTGAGCGGTTGGTCGGCGACGCGCAGTGCCAGGAGGGTGCGGCGGTCGCCGGTGTGGGTGCCGGGGAGGGTGCTGGTGGCGTACAGCCCGCTCTTCTCCAGGGACGACACGCGCACGTCGACCCCGGGGGTGATCCCGCACTCCCGCAGGAGTTCGGCGACGCGGACCCCGCCCCACACCGCCGAGGCGCTCCAGCCCTCGACGCAGGCGATGGGCAGTTCCTCCGCGGCCTGGGGGAGGGCGTTGAGCTGTTCCAGGGTGAAGCGGCGGACGTCCTCGCCGTTCACCACCTCCAGGTGCCAGTCGGCGGGGACCTCGACGGCGGCTGCGGCGGCAGTCCTGTTCACCGGGAGATCCACAGTGGAACGCCAGGCCAGGACCGACACCCGGCGCAGCAGTGGCACCGTGACACCCGCGGTGGCGACCACTGCTACGCCGGTGGCCAACCAGGTGGTGCGGAGGAACCGGCGGCGGTCGACGTCGACCCCCGGCGGGGCCAGGGCGCGGCGGATGATCGGCAGCTTCACCGCGACGTGCACGAGGATGGAACCGATCGCGATCCACGCGACGGCGTAGTGCGCGGTGGGGAAGTAGAAGCCCCACAGGTAGTTCTGGGCGACGTTGAACAGCCCGGTGATCAGTTCGAAGAACGCCGCACCGGACAGCACCAGGATCGACCCGCGCTCCAGCGCGTGCAGCGCCGAACGGACGAGGGGGCGCTCGAACAGCTTCGGGTAGACGCTCCACAGTTTGGCCAACAACAGCGGGATTGCCGCGATCCCGCTGATGACGTGCAAGCCCTGCGTGACCCGGTACAACCACACGGGTGAACTCGGCCAGGTGAACCACGACGGCGGGTGTTGGATCCCGTGGCTGAGCAGCCCGGTCACGAAGCAGACCGCAAACGCGATCCCCAGCCAGCGGCCGACGCGGGAGGTGACGCGTTCGTCGTGCGCCAGCGAGGCGAAGCGGGTCACCTGGGCACCAACTCGGTGAACCAGCGGCCCGCGTGCTCGCGGACCCACCGCACGGCCAGCCCGGCCTCCGCCGCCGCACCCGGCACCGCGTCCGCCGCCAGCCAACCCCAGTCGAACCACGGGCCCGCGCCCGCGGCGGCGGTGAGCCTGGCCCGGCCGCGGCCGATGCCGGTGCCCGGCGGGTCGACCTCGACCACGGCCGAACCCCTGGCGCTCAACAGTTCCCCGGCCCGGCGCAGCAGCCGCACCGGGTCGCCGCCGATGCCGACGTTGCCGTCGGCCAGCAGCACGTGCTGCCAGCGGCCCTCGCCGGGCAGGCGGTCGTAGACGTCGCGGCACAGCGCCGACGCGCCCCGCCGCCTGGTCAGGGCCACCGCGGTCGGGGAGGTGTCCACCCCCAGCGCCACCACCCCGCGCGCCACCAGTGCGGCGGTGAGCCGACCCGGCCCGCAGCCGATGTCCAGCGTCGGCCCGGCGCACGGGTCGAGCAACGACGCGTCACCCACATCGGGGGGTGCCGCCCAGCGGTCCACCGCCAGGGCGATCCGCCCACCCGTCGCGGTCTCCAGCCAACACCGCTCGCCGCGCAGCCCGGCGTCGAAGATGCCCGCGGTCACCTGACCGCCAAGCCCTCGACCGCGGGCGCGAACCGACCGGACGGGTACTCCGCGGCGACCCGCAGCGCGTCGTCCATCGTGTCCACATCGGACAGAACAGGCAACTCGCGCACCCGTACCCCGACCCCGGCCAGCGCCGCCGCCGTACGGTCCGCCGTGTCCGCGCGCGACATCGGCACCGACCGCAACACCCCCGCCAGCAGCGGGTCGCGCAACCCCAGGCCCCACCAGCCCCCGTCGAACGCGCGGCCGAGCAACCCCTCCGCACCCGACTCCAGCGCCGCCGCCGCCGACCCGAGCAGCTCCGGGTCGACCTGCGGGGTGTCCATCCCGATCTGGAACACCGGCCGACCCGGGAAGCGCTCGGCCACGTCCGCGTGCGCGGTCGCCAACCGTTCCGCGAAACCCTCCCCGCGCTGGGCGAACACCGTGCACCGCGCCAACGCCCCGGCCAACTCCGCCGACCGCCGCGCCGCCGACAGGTCACCGGTCAGCGCCACCACCGGCACCACCCCGCGCGTGGCGAACACCGCGTCCAACGTGTCCAACAGCGACGCCGCGGCGATCTCGGCGGCCTCCACCGGGGTCGCGGGCGGGGTCAGCCGGGTCTTGGCCAACCCGGCGACCGGGGCCTTCGCCACCACCAACAGGCACGTCACCGCAGCACCCCCGCCATGTCCCGGATCGCGCGGGCCGTGCCGCGCACCGAACCCGACACCTTCGACTTCGTCCCCGCCGCCCGCGGCCGGTAGGCCACCGCCGTCTCCCACACCGACCACCGCGCCTCCGCCGCCCTGATCAGCAGTTCGAGGGGATAGCCGAAAGCCCGGTCCTCGACACCGAGTTCCAGCAGGTCCTGCCTGCGCACCGCCCGGGCGGGCGCGATGTCGGTGACCGGGAGCCCGCGCCTGCGCAACAACGCGGCCAGCACCGCGTTCCCGGCCCGCGCGTGCCACGGCCACGCACCCCGGCCCACCGGCACCCGCTTGCCCACCGCCAACCGCGCCCGGCCTTCCGCCACCGCGGCCACCAGCTTCGGCAGCTCACCCGGGTCCAGCGAACCGTCGGCGTCCAGGAAGCACACGACGTCGGCGGTCGAGTGCTCCAAGCCCGTGTGCACGGCGGCGCCGTAGCCCTTGCGCGGCTCGTGCACCACCTTCGCCCCGTGGGCCGCCGCGACCTCCGGCGAACCGTCCGTCGAACCGTTGTCCACCACGATCGCGCGGTACCCCTCGGGCAGCGCCGCCAAGACCCCGGGCAGCGCCGCGGCCTCGTCCAGGCACGGCAGCACGACGTCCACTTCTCGAACATCCATGCCGCAACGGTAGGGCGATCGGTTCCCGCCGGACACTCGAAAGCCGCTGTGCGGGGGAAGAACAAGATTGTGTTCACCCTTCTTACGGACTTCTGACGATTGAGCCGAATCCGCTGCGCATCCCCGGATCGTCGGACCCACGCGGTAGGTTCCCGGACATGGCAGTGCAATCCCCGAACCGGACTCGCGTTCCCGGCACGCGCGCGGACGTCCTCGCCGCCCTCGGCGCGGCCGCCCTCGTCGCCGCGGCGATCGCGGTCGGCTTCGGCTTCGGCGTCCGCCTGTTCGGCACCGAGCACTTCCCCGGCGCCCCGGACACCTTCGGCGAGTGGCCGGTGCTCGCCCAGTGGCTGCCGCACGTGGGCATCGGCACCCCGCTCGCCCTGGTCGTCGCCGTCGCCGCGGTCACCTGGGGCCCGGCGCTGGCCACCCGGCTCGGCTGGCGGGCCGCCCTCGGCGCCGGGTACCTGCTCGCCGTCGCCTGGACGTTCTCCCTGGCCCTGGTCGACGGGTGGACGCGGGGGATCGCCAACCAGCTGACCTCGCAGGACGAGTACCTCGCGGCCGTTCCCGGCATCACCGACATACCGACCATGCTGGACACCTTCGCCCGACGCATCCTCGACTTCCAACCCGACTCGTGGATCACCCACGTCGCGGGCCACCCCCCGGGCATCACCCTGCTGTTCGTCTGGCTCGACCGGATCGGCCTCGGCGGCGGCGCCTGGGCCGCGGTGCTCTGCGTCCTGGTCGGCGCCCTCGTCGCCGTCGCCGTGCCCGCCACCCTCGCCGCACTGGGCAGCGAGGAGCAGGCCCGCGCCGCCCTCCCGTTCGTGGCGCTGTTCCCCGGCGCGGTGTGGATGGGCGTCTCCGCCGACGCGCTGTTCGCCGGGGTCACCGCCACCGGGGTGGCGCTGCTCGCCCACGGCGCCACCCGCAGCCGCCGGTGGGCGTGCCTGGCCGGTGGTGTGCTCCTCGGGTACGGGGTCTTCCTGTCCTACGGGCTCATGCTCATGGGTGTCGTCGCCCTGGCCGCGGTGCTGGCGGCCCGCAGCTGGAAGGCACTGGCCTGGGCGGTCCCGGGCGCGCTCGCCGTCGCCCTGGTCTTCCTGCTGGCCGGGTTCTGGTGGGTCGACGGCTACCACCTGGTCGTCGAGCGGTACTACCAGGGCATCGCCAACGACCGGCCCTACTGGTACTGGGTGTGGGCCGACCTGGCCAGCCTGGTGTTCGTCCTCGGCCCGGCCACCGCCGCCGGACTGCGCCGCGCCGCCGTGTCCGGCTTCCTGACCCGCTGGCCACCGCCCGCCGTGGCCATGGCCCGCGCCGGGGTGGTCGCCGTGCTCGCCGCCACCCTGTCCGGGCTGTCGAAGTCCGAGGTCGAACGCATCTGGCTGCCGTTCGCGGTGTGGGTCGTGGCCGCCTGCGCGCTCCTGCCCGCCCGGACGCACCGCTGGTGGCTCGGCGCCCAGGCGGCGCTCGCCCTCGCGGTCAACCACATCCTCCTGACGAACTGGTGAGGGACCGATGGACCTGCCGACCCGGGTGCTGGTCGTCGACGACGACGTGACCGTCGCCGACGTGGTGCGCCGCTACCTCGAACGCGCCGGGCACCGGGTGACCCTCGCCGAGAACGGCGAGGACGCCCTGCGCCGGGTCGCCGAGGACCCACCGGACCTCGTCGTCCTCGACCTCATGCTGCCCGGCATCGATGGCCTGGAGGTCTGCAGGCGGCTGCGGCAGCGCGGCGCCATCCCCGTCATCATGCTCACCGCCCTCGGCGAGGAGGAGAACCGCATCGCGGGCCTGCAACTCGGCGCCGACGACTACGTCACCAAACCCTTCAGCCCCCGCGAACTCACCCTCCGCGTCGGCTCCGTCCTGCGCCGCGCCCAAACCCGCCCCGCCCCACTTGCACCCTCCCTCACCGACGGCGACCTCCGCCTCGACGCGGTGGCGCGCAAGGCCACCCGCGCCGGGGCGGAACTGCCGCTCACCACCCGCGAGTTCGACCTCCTCGAGTTCTTCCTCACCCACCCCGGCGAGGCCTTCACCCGCGAACACCTCCTCGAACGCGTCTGGGGCTGGGACTTCGGCGATCAGTCCACCGTCACCGTCCACGTGCGACGGCTGCGCGAGAAGATCGAGAAGACCCCCGCCAAACCCACCCGCATCACCACGGTCTGGGGCGTCGGCTACCGCTACGACAGGACCCCGTGATGGTCGAACCCACCGAGCCGTTCAGCCAGATCCTCGCCCACCTCCTGCACATCCTCCCCGTCGCCCTGGCCCTGGTCCTGCCGGTCGTGCTGGTGGGCGCGGTCCTGCTCCACCTGGTCCGCAACGGCTCCCTCACCACCACCGTGACCGTGCTGGTGCTCGTCCCCGTCGCGGGCCTCATCGCGGGCGTCCTCGGCGTCACCGGGATCATGTTCACCACCACGCTCACCACCCTGCTGCTGGTCTGCCTCCTGGTCACCGTGGTCACGGTCCCCGTGGCCGTCGTCCTCGGCCGCCGCGTGGCCCGCCGCACCGTCTGGGAACGCGAAGCCCGCGAACGCGAAAGAGCGGCGGAAGCCTCCCGCCGCGAACTCGTCGCCTGGATCAGCCACGACCTCCGCACCCCCCTCGCGGGCATCCGAGCCATGGCAGAAGCCCTGGCCGACGGCGTGGTCCACGACCCGGTCGAGGTCACCGGCTACGCGAACCAGATCTCGATCGAATCCCGCAGGCTCTCGTCCATGGTGGACGACCTGTTCGAGCTGTCCCGCATCACCGCCGGGGCCCTCCACCTCACCATGGCGGCGGTCCCCCTCCAGGAAATCGTCTCCGACGCCCTCGCCACCCAACAACCGGTCGCCTCCCGCAAGCGCGTCCGCGTCTCCGCCGCCGCCGAGGCCGTCCCGGTGGTCCTCGGCTCAGACCCGGAACTCGCCAGAGTCGTCCGAAACCTCGTCGCCAACGCCATCCGCCACACCCCACCGGACGGAACGGTGGCGGTGGAAATAGGCGTGGTAGGCCAAGAGGCCCTCCTGTCAGTGCAGGATAGCTGCGGCGGCATCCCGGAAACCGAACTCCCCCGGGTCTTCGACGTCGCCTTCCGAGGCAGCGCCGCCCGAACCCCCGGAGCCGAAGCAGGCGGAGGTCTGGGCCTGGCCATAGCCAAGGGCCTGGTGGAAGCCCACCACGGCCGGATCGCCGCCCGCAACCACGACCGGGGCTGCCGCTTCGAAGTCCACCTCCCCCTGGCCACCACCTGACCCATGCCCCTCCACCCCGCTCCCACTCCTCATCCTCCTGTCGACCACCCACCCTCACCTGTGGACAAACCCCGACCCCTGTGGACAACACCGCGCACAAACCCCGAAACTGTCAGACCTCTTCGGTAGCCTAGGAATTCGGAACGGCGGGGAGGCAGTGGCACGTCGGCACCCGTCCAACACCCCCACCCGTCCCCCTCCATCACCACCCCCCCACCGACCACACGAACCCACCGTCCCTGACCGACCGCCCACTCACCCGCCGGCCGCCGACACGCGAGCACCACTGGGACCGCAGCGGACCGGACCGACCCACCGGATAAGTGGTCCGCCTCGCCCGCCCGCCCGCCTCGTAGTCGACACGCCAACCACGCTGCTGTCGCCGCGCAACACCGGTCTTGACGGCCCCGGTTCAGCTTCCCGGACCGGTTGCCCCGCAACAGCCGACCACACGGCTCCGGACCAAGCCGTGCGACATCACGCATGCCGTGCGACATCGCGCTGGTAGCCCTTGGCCGCACCGCACCGGCCTGGACATACGGCGTCGGGCCAGCCGCCGGGATCAGCCGCGCCTGATCCCGGCGATCTGCCACGTCAGAGCACGGCCGCCGAACCAGCTTCCCTTCCACCACGCCGAACCGGGTGGCCGTCGTCTCACCGGCAGCAGTGCATCAACCTGGCCCGGCCATGCGCATACCGGCTGGCCATTGAGGTTGGGCGTGGGGCGCCCCGTGCCGTGTTTCCGTGGAGGGGCGTGGTTGGTCGCGGGTGCGGGGTCAGGTGTTGACGGGGGCTCGGAGGGGGGCGGTGGCGAAGTCCTTCATGCCGGTGCTGAAGGGGACCTGGGCGTGGAAGCCGAGGAGGGTTTTGGCGGCTTGGGGGTCGGCTACGACGTGGCGGACGTCGGCGGGGCGGGCGCCGCCGAGGATTTTGGGGGTGGGGCCGTTGCAGGCTTTTGCGAGTTCTTGGGCCATCTCGCCGACGGTGTGGGGGGTGCCGGAGCAGATGTTGAGGGGGGTGAGGGTGTGGGGTGTGCCCTCTTTTTCGCAGGCCAGGGCGTTGGCCAGGGCGATGTCGGTGACGTGGATGAAGTCTCGGCGTTGGTTGCCGTCCTCCAGGACGGTGGGGGCTTCGCCGCGTTCCAGGGCTGAGCGGAAGAGGGAGGCCACGCCTGCGTACGGGGTGTCTCTGGGCATTCGGGGGCCGTAGATGTTGTGGTAGCGGAGGGCCCAGACGTGGCCGCCGGTTTGGCGGGCCCACGCGGATGCCAGGTATTCCTGGGCGGCTTTGGTGGCGGCGTAGGTGCTCTGGGGGTTGATCGGGGCGTCCTCGGGGACCAGGAGGGAGTCGAGGGGGGCTCCGCAGGTGGGGCAGGGGGGTTCGTAGTCGCCCGCGTCGATGGATTCCTGGCGGCGGGGGGCTGGGCGGACGATGCCGTGGGTGGGGCAGGAGTAGCGGCCTTCGCCGTAGACGACCATGGAGGAGGCCAGGACGAGGCGTTGGCGGCCGGTGCGGTGCATCGCCGCCAGGAGGACCGCCGTGCCGTAGTCGTTGTGGCTGGCGTAGTGGGGGGCGTCGGAGGGGTCCAGGCCGTGGCCGACCACCGCCGCCTGGTGGCAGACGAGGTCGGTGCGGGAGACCAGGTCGGTGAGGAGGTCGGCGTCGCGGACGTCGCCCAGGACCAGTTCGTGGGGGGCGGTCCAGGGGGGTGGTTCGGTGGAGCCGTGGGCCTGGGGGAGCAGGTTGTCGAGGAGGGTGACCTCGTGGCCTCGGGTGGCCATGAGGTCGGCCACGTGGGAGCCGACGAAGCCCGCTCCCCCGGTGATCAGTACGCGCATGGGCCAGACGCTAGGGGGCGTCGGGGCGGTTCGCCCGGTGCGCGGCGGCGCCGTCACCGAATGGTCAGATCGGGGGGTCGGACACCGCTCACCTCCCGGCCCGCGGGCGGGCCCGGACGGCTACGGTTGGCGGTATGGAACGCAGCGCGCAGCGGCTCGGTCGGGCACTCGTCGTGATCGTGGACGACCGGGTGGCGCACAAGGAACACGAGGACACCGTCGGTCCGCTGGTGACCGAGCTGCTGGAGGAGGCGGGCTTCATCGTCGACGGCGTGGTGCCGGTCGAGGGGGAGACCGTCGCCATCCGCAACGCGCTCAACACCGCGGTGATCGGTGGGGCCGACCTGGTCGTCACCGTGGGCGGGACCGGGGTGTCGCCCCGGGACGTCACGCCCGACGCGACGCAGGGGGTCCTGGACCGGCCCATCCCGGGGATCGCCGAGGCGCTGCGGTCCTCCGGGTTGGCCGCGGGTGCGGTCGACGCCGGCATTTCCCGGGGGCTGGTGGGCGTTTCCGGGAGCACCCTGGTGGTGAACCTGGCGGGGTCCCGGAGTGCGGTTCGGGACGGGATGGCGACTTTGTCCTCGTTGGTCCCCTACGTCATCGGTGAGCTCTCGGGACTGTGATTTCCCAGGGCGGGCCTGGCCATTCCGGGGTCAGGCCCGCTCGTGGTTCCGGGCCCCGGTCGCTGCCCGTCTGCGGAAATGACCGACTCGGCGTCGTGGGTGGGGGGGGAGTTGGTTTCAGCCGCCGTGGTGTGGGGGGCGGTTTTGTTCGTACCAGTCGTCTTCGGTTTTCGCGGGGGTCGGGTCCCTTTCGTCTTTCGTGGTGTCGGGGAGGACGTCGCCGAAGATCTCGTCCAGG